>JAJYJR010000402.1 GCA_021789355.1 Chloroflexota bacterium
GCACGTGGTCGAGCTCCAGGCCGGTCCCGAGCGGGCCGTCGCCGCGACCAAGACGTACCTCGCCGAGATCGCGGTGATCGCGCTGCTCTCGGGGGCGCTCGCCGGGGATGCTCGATCCCGGCGCGAGGGATTCCCCGTCTCCCGGGAGTCGACCGCCCCGATCGGCCGTCATCTCGACGGGTGCCGCATCGGCTTCGACCTCGGCGCGAGTGACCGCAAGGTCGCCGCGGTCATCGACGGGCGGGTGGTGTTCAGCGAGGAGGTCCGCTGGGACCCGGTCGCACGAGGACCCGCAGTGGCACGTTGACGAGACCAACGCCTCCTTGCGGAGCGCGGCGGCGCACCTGCCGCGGGTGGATGCGATCGGTAGCAGCGCGGCCGGCGTGTACGTGGACAGCGAGGTGCGCGTCGCGTCGCTGTTCCGCGGGGTGCCCCGCGAGCGCTTCGAGCGGCGCGTCCGCCGGATCTTCCGCGAGCTGCGCGATGCCTGGGGCGGCGTGCCGTCCGTGGTCGTGAACGACGGGGAGGTGACCGCGCTCGCCGGGGCGATGCTGTCGGGCGTGGGAGGGCTTCTCGGCGTCGTCATGGGACCAAGCGAGGCGGCGGGCTACGTCACGCCCGAGGGCAGGCTCACCTCCTGGCTGGACGAGCTCGCGTTCGTCCCGATCGATGCTGCGCCCGATGCGCCCGTGGACGAGTGGTCGGGCGACCGGGGGTGCGGCGCGCGGTACCTGTGGCAGCAGGCGGTGGGCGATGAGCAGGCCGTGCGCGTCTGCGAGACGCTGGGGGTCTATCTCGGCTACGCGCTGCTCGAGTACCGTGAGCTCTACGACTACCGGCACGTGTACTGCTGGGCCGCATGATGACGAGGAGCCGCGGCGCGATCATTCGTGATCGGGCTCGGGACGTGCTGCGGGTGGAGGACCCGGCGACAGCCGAGTCGATCGCCTTCCACGAGATCTCGGAGCGCGACAAGCGGTATGGCCAGGCAGTCGCGGCGGCGTCTTGCCGGCGCCGGCGTAGGCCCACAGCGGGTCGGTCTCCGCCTCCGGCTCGTTCCTGGTCGCGGCTGTGCCGGCGCTCCGCTATACTCGCTCGGCTCGTGCGGCACTTGGTGCCGCCGGCACTTCGGTCGGGGCGTGGCGCAGCTTGGTAGCGCGCATCGTTCGGGACGATGAGGTCGGAGGTTCAAATCCTCTCGCCCCGACCATTTGTTCTATTTGGTGCTCATAACCGACTCACGAACCGTCGCCGCTGCTACCCCCGACCGTGGTTGACACGGGACGCTTGGGTCGGCGGTGCGACATCACCGCCGGTATTCCCGGGAGTGGCTTCGTGTTCGCTGGGGCCCACTGGGTATCGCCGATCAGTGTGAGTGACTGATCCATCATCGGGTTCGGCGGCTAAGGGAGGCTCCCACCTAGCCTGCCTCCGGCGGACAGAACCTTGCGATCGTCGCCCGCTGCTCATCCCAATGGGCCAGGCGTCGCGGGTCCGACAGCAGCAGCGACAGACGATCGAGTTCGTCGAGTTCGGCCAGACAGCTCCTGCAATCACCAAGCCGCGCAAGCGCCACCGCGTACCCGGCGAGGACATCGAAGCGAGCATGAAGACTGCGTTCTGGAAGGCTGGACGCCCGCGACCTAGCTCTCCGATAGGGGACCAGGATCCAGCGTTTGAGCCTTGCTGAGCGCAGCGCGAGGCGGCCCGCCAGCAGCAAGCGCAGACGTCCCTCGTACAGGTCCGTCAGCATCGCCTGGATGTCGACGCCGACGGGATCCGCGCCGACAGCGCGGGCATCGGCAAGCGCGGCCCGCTGAATCCGGAATAACCGCGGAAGGCGCGCAACCAAGCTCGGGTGCCGTCCAGCGAGTGAGACAGTCATCGACAGGTAGCCGAACAGTGGGCCCTGCGTCTCGGCGTGCGCCACGCCGGGGCGCCGACGGAGAGTGGAGTACACATGGCCAACGACGTTGCGTGCCGCCATCTCCCCGCGGTCGCCGCCGCGAGCGTTTGCCCAGAGCGTCAGCGCGCGCTCCTCGCGTGCTGATGCCCACTCCGGCACCTGTTGCGCCTCTATGGCCGCGACATCGAAGGCGCGCAGGGCGAGGCGCTCGTGGCCAGCGCGGCGCAGCGAGATGCCCGCGAAGCGGGACACGCCCGACACCGAGCAGGCGCTAGCGAGATCGACCCGCACCTGAGGGCGTTTCGCAGGAGGGTGGGCCGCGACTGCGTCTGCCAAACGTCGGGCAGCGGCGCCATCGACATCGAGTCGGCCCAGAATCTCATCGGCGCTGCCGACGATCGGCCGGATGGAGGCGACCTCGCGCAGCAAGGGTGAAACACCCCGCTTCGATCCGGCCGTGTGGTGCACCCAGAAGAGCGGCAGGTCGCGCGGGCGATCAGCGAGCGTCGCGCGCAGAACGGGAGGCACGTCCGGGTCGACGCCTCGCCAGCCGACGAAACACATGGGGTGCCGGCTGAAGACATGCAGCAGCAAATCCCGCCGCCGCCCCGTCGTCGTCGTGCCGACATGCTCGAGCGCAGCCAGGCAGCTCGATGTTCGCTGCAACGACCCGTGAATCTTGAACAAGGCGCCACGCTGCACGTCGCGCTCCCACTCGGCGAAGCCGGTGTCGTCGGCGGCGTCCCGATCGAAGCGTGTGCGCCCTTCCCAGGTGCGCTCGATCAGCCGGTCGTAGTTGGTCGTGATGACAGAATGTCCGGCGTCCAACCATTGGCCCAGGAAGGCGTGGGCAAGCGACGGCGTCGCAGCTGCGTCGAACTCCCGCAGATGATCCAGGAACGCCGGCACCGCTGGCTGACATATCTGCCAGAGGTCGTTGAGGACCATCTCGAAGCCGACTGTCCCAAGGCCGGGAATGACGGGGATGACGCGACGTAGCCGAGGACTACGGTCAGCCGCCGCCTCGACCAGGCGGGCGATCAGCTCGGTCGTGCTCGGAAGCATAGTCGGGCCCGAAGAGATGCCGGCGCCCACGAAGAAGACGAGCTGCGCGTCGGCCTCAGCGACGAGTCGCGACAGCTCCTCTAGATTCCGGTTCGCACTCGTCGATGACCGTCATCGTTGCAGCGACTGCTCCCTGCTCGTGATTTGTCGCGAACCGTACTGGGTTCCGTAGACCAACCGAGGTGCATCCCCGTTCTGGAGTGTTCGCGCTCCGGAGTGGCGCGGCAGGCTCGTCAGAGAGCTCGCTCCAGGCGCTTCAGACACTGGATCAACTGGCCGGGCGCGAATCCGCCGTCGCTCTTCACCCTGCACCCATCCCAGAGCTGGAAGAGCCACCCCTTCGCCGGGTTTGGCCTCCCGGCCGCTGCCCGCGCCCGATGCACAGCGCCCAGCGGTGACGAGGGTGTCTACCCCGTCGCCCTTTGCCGTCACGCGCACGCCGACAGACTCGCCGTCGCGGCGGAGGCCCTGGACCTGCGCGCGATCCAGCCCTCGTCGATGCCCTCGCGCTGCTCACCGTGCGAGCCCGAGGCAGAGCCTCGCCGGGGCCGAAACCCCTGACGTCGTCACCGCGTCCACCGCACCTCCAGTGGGCTCCATGTCGCCCGTGCCGTCCCGTCGAGCAGCGGGTCGAGGAACGGCGCGACGACGGCCAATGCGTCATCGAGCGTCCGGGCGACGGGCAGGAGGGAGCGTCCTGCCTCTGCGCCGTACCCCGCCTCCCATAGCGCCCGATCCGGAACCGCAAATCGGTCCGGCAGCCGGAGGCCTCGGCGGGCGGCCTCCGAGCGGAGCGCGGTCGCCTGCGCCTGGGCCTCGACGGACGTTGAGATGACGATCGCGACCAGGTCGACGAGGTCCTTGTAGCGGGTGGAGGGAAGCTCCATTGGGCCATGCCGCTCGAGGATCGCCCAGACCTCGTCGGCGATGTGATCGACGAGCGGATACGCCCGATAGCCGTGCTGCTCGACGTCAGGCATGACGACCCGCGCCAGGGGAGGCACGTCGTCGGGCTGGCCGGTCATGTGCAGTTCGTCGCCGACGAGATCGACGTGGAAGGACGCCCACGGGACCGCCCCGACGAGCGCCGTGACGGGCAGCCGGACGCCGGTCGCAACGTCGCCGATCGATTGGCGCGGGCCGATCTCGAAGCGAAACCAGTCGCCGATGTCACGACCGGCCGCCTCGCGGAGGTCGGCCTCGGCCGTCTCGAGGGCCGTCGTGCGATACAGATCGACGTCGATCGTCGCGCGTACCCCGATGTCGCGCGCGAGCAGCGCGGTCGCGCCCTTGACGATCCAGTCATCGTCGACGAGGTACAGCCGCTCGAGCAGTCGGTCGTACGCCATCTGGCGCTGCAGCTGGGCGAGCGACCAGCGGCCCGGCGCCGCCTGTGCCCGGAGCCTGTCGGTGAGGGCCCGGCGGAAGGCGGCCGGGCTCCCGTACGAGCCACCGCTGGTCATGCCGATCGAGGTGGTGCGGTGGCCGAAGGCGAGGGATCACTCGCCTTCATAGCGGCTCGCGCGATGTGATCACGGGCCTCTTGCATCCAGCGCGGCGTGTCAGCGTCGCCGATGAGGTCGAGCAGCCAGCGGAGGAGCACAAGCCCGTCGCCGCGGCGCAGGCCGTACCGCGCGGCATAGGGTGCGAGTTCATCAGCGAAGGTGCCCGGATAGTCGTACACGGCGCGGATCGCTACCACGACGATGCGGGCCACAGCCTCGGTGTCTTCGCGGTCGTCGAGCAGGTCAGCGGCGATCCGCGAGGGTCGTGTGACAGGGAGGCCGCGAAGCGTGAGCCACTCTCCCGGTATGAGCCGCCGCTGGTGCAGCCGGACGTCGGGCCGGCGCGACTGCCGTCGGGACGGCAGGGTGAACTCCTGGCGGTCGGCTGGCAGGTCGCCGAGGCCGTAGAGGGCCGCGGCGGAGCGATGCGAGACCACGCCCTGCTCGGCCGTTCGCTCCCAGGCCGGGACTGCCGGAGCAAGCTGCAGCCAGGTCGCCCGGAGCTCTGCGTGGTCGGGCATCGGCGCCCCCCGCAGGTGGTACACGCCGGTGGCCAGGCGCTCGAGCACGCCCTCGGACGCCAGGCGCTGAAGGGTCGCGCGCGACACGCCAGTGAGCTCCGCCTGCTGGCGCGTGATGAGGCCCCACTGGTCTTCCGCGAGGCTTGAGAGCCGGCCGAGGGTCGAGTAGCGGGCCATTGCTGCTGCATGATATCGCAAACGTGAGACACATCGCAGTGGATGGCAGAAGCCTTATCTGCAAAGTGGCTCTTCCATGAGCCATCCCGCAGCAGTTGGCGCAGATATCCCCGTGCCGGCGCGAGTCTTTTCCGAAGTCCCACCAAACCGCCATCTGGAAGGTTGCACGAGCCGTGGCGAAGCGTCGAGGTCAGGGACCAACCGAAAGCGGAGGGGAGCCCCGCGGAGCGCGTGAACCGCCCTGACTTCGATGGAGACTCCACCGCTTGGAGGAAGATGGAGTCATGGCAGAGCACAGCAGCAGCCCGTTCCAGCGGCGATACCCGCCCGAGCTCAGAGAGCGGGCCGTCCGGATGGTCCAGGAGACCACGAGCGAGCGAGGTGAGCGCTTCGGGGTGGTCACCCGGGTGGCCCAGCAGCTCGGCATCGGGCCCGAGTCCCTGCGCAAGTGGGTGAACCAGGCCGAGGTCGACGGCGGCAAGCGCTCCGGGCTGACCACCGAGGAGCGCGAGCGGATGAAGCAGCTCGAGCGCGAGAACCGCGAGCTGCGCCGGGCCAACGAGATCCTCAAGAGCGCCGCAGTTTTCTTTGGGGCGGAGCTCGACCGC
>JAJYJR010000403.1 GCA_021789355.1 Chloroflexota bacterium
GCCCGGGCCTGGAATCCGACCGAGCCGGGCACGCCTCCCCGGTTCGCGGATCCCACGCACAGCGACGGCCATCTTGGGTGCGACCACGACGCGCGGGCGCTCGGCATGTGGCGCTCGCACAGGGACGCGATCGGCGCGAAGGTTCTCGTCGGCCGCCGCGACGACGGCACGTTCACCCTCCAGCTCGTCCTCGAGACGCCGACCGACCGCTTCTCCGCGCCGATCCGCGTGCCCGACGCCGAGACGGCCCGCGCGGTGATCGACGACTTCGAGGCGACGGTCGTCGAACTCGGGCTGCCCCCGCTCGCGTTCATGTCCGCCGACGCGGTCAAGGCCGAGCTCACCGGCGGCGCATGACCTACCAATCCCGATCAAGAAAGGAGCACACTCGTGAGCAGCACCTGGCGGGTCGACCTCTGGATCCATGGCGCCGATCTCGAGCGCGCCGACGACATCGTCGACGCTCTCGACGAGGCATGGGGCGAAATGGGGCTCCACGCCGACACATACGAGGACGACGGCCTCGCCGAGATCTCGACCTCGGGCGTCGATCAGCTCACCTGCGGCGGTTCGTTCGAGGAGCTGGCGGCCGATCTCGCCGGGCTCGTCTGGGAGGTCAACGGGGCATACGTCGCCGTCGACGCCGCCGGCACCTGCCACGACGATCTCGCGCAGGGCACGTGGTCGTCCAGCGAGGACGACTACGCGGCCTGGCAGCGCGGCGAGCCCCTCGTTCCGCCGTCCCCGCCGCTCGCGCCGCTGCCCGCACCGCGCGCGGCCGCTGTGGCTGGTGCGATCGTCGTATGCCGCTCGATGGGCGACGGCGACGCGACGGCCTGGGGACCCTTCCGTGGCGCCTCGTTCGACGCGGCCGTCGTCACCGCCAAGGCCTGGCTGCGAAGCCAATCGTGCCGACCCGACCTGCGAGACCCGTTCTGGGACGACCCCGCCGCCCTCGCGTGTGAGCGGCTGCTGCGCGGCGAGGATGGCCCGCCCGGCCACGAGATCGTGCGCCTCGAGGCGCCGTAAGGCCGACGGACGACGGCCGATGCCGGTGGGCGTCGCCCCGGCGCGAACTGCTCGCAGATACGTCTGGGCGGCTGCGACCGCGCCCGGGGAGCGGGATCCGGATCGAGCACGCGACAGCGATCAGCAGGAGGAACCGATGTTTGTCGACGACGCCGCCCAGTACCACTCCCCGACGATCGATCGCGCCATCGTTCAGGAGGTGCTCGGGGCGTTCTGTTGCGGTCCGCGCCCGGCGCCGCTCCTCGTGCACGGCTGGGAGGCTCCGACCGACGCGGGCGCGCCTTTTCGGATCGCGGCGCGCCTCTTCCCGACCCGATACCCCGACGTGGTGCTGCTCGATGTCGTGTGGGCCCCCGATCCCGAGCGCAACCGCTCGACGCGCAACGTGCTGACGCTCGCCGAGGCGCACGAGCACATCGCGCACAGCGAGCGCCTCCTGCGCGAGATAGGCGCCACCCCGCTGCTCGCGGCGCGCCGGCCGCGCATCCGTGTCGCGCGAGGACAGGGCCACGCACTCGTCGGCCTCTAGCTCTAGGCGTGTGACGTCCAGTCCAGATAAGGAGGGCTCCCAATGAGCAAGTACCCCGCCTCGCCGAGCAAGCACGACCTCGACGTCATCGCCTGCTTCCCGTTCACGCCGACGCCCACGATCGCACGACTGCGCGCCGAGGCGCGGGCCGCTCGCGCACGCTGCGCCTGACCGGGCGGCGGGAGAGCGGCGCCCGCTGGTACGCCGCCTGGCCGCCCCTACGCGGCGTCCTGCTCGGCGCGCAGTCCCGCCAGCTCCTCGGGCGTGAGTGAGTCGAGAAACCCGTTGTCCTCGTACTGAGCCGCAGGCAGCGGGTAGGGCGGCAGGAGCTCGGCCTGCTGCGCTTCCGAGTGCAGGATCCGCGGGAGCACCGGGTCGCAGCCGGTCGCGCGCAGGTAGCCGCGGATGTCGCCGTCCCGCAGCAGCGCGCACGTGGCGCAGCTGCGATGGCGCCCGTGCCCGACGACGTACAGCGCCGTGCGCGCGAGCGCACTAACGTCCGGGTCGTCGAGCCGCGTCCCGTCCTCCAGGCGGCGTTCGAGCAGCCGATCTGCGAGGGAGAGGAGGGGCACGTCGCGACTCTCGGGCGCCATGCGCCGCGCGATCTCGATCCGCCGCGCGAGCTCCGCCTGGCGCGCCGCCCACCGTTCGGGATCGTCGTGGTCGGCCAGCACGCGCATCGCGATCGAGCGTGCCCAGCGGTCGGGGAAACGCACTCGTACGCCCGTGCGCCGATGGAAGGAGGACTCGAGGAGGATCGTGCGGGCCACCGTGGTGAGCGCGTGCCCCACTTCGAGCGTCACCCGCTCACCGTCGAGCGGCAGGAACAGGCTCGCCATCACAGGCCTCCGGTACGTGTCAAGGACGCAAGACGCCGGAAGGGGGAGGGGAAGTGAAGAGGGAAAGCGGAAGTCCTTTCTCTCCACCACTCACCCTTACGACTCGATCCTTACCCTTGCCGGATCCGCGATCCTGTCAAGTTGCGGGCGACAGGATGGCGACGGGGGCGTCTGCCGTTGGCCCGTCGGTTGGCCGTCGAGTCCGTTCATCCGGCCCGCAGCTCGGCCGCATGCGTCCTCGAGCCATGCGCTGGAGGGCGTGTGGGGGCCGGGTACCAGACGCGGGTGCAGGCGCAGTTGCGCCTGGTCACCGCTTCCGTGCTGATTGCCCAGCGGGTGCCCTTGACGACAGAACCCAGGCGCCCAAGGTCCTGACCGCCCGAGCACCGACCCGATGGAACAGGTCGAGCCGGGGCCGCGAGGAGATCACGATGACCCTCATCTCGATCGAATGGGGCGAGGACGGCCGGGTGCGCTGGGCGGACGCGACCGGCGTTTACACGCTCCGCACGCTGCAGGCGCTCTCGGAACGGCTGCCAGCCGGGACCGTCGCCCTCTGCGAGCCCTCGTTCTACTTCTGCGACAACGCCGAGCAGCGGTTCCTCGCCTCCGAGCTGGCGCGCTACGAGCACCGCCTCGTGCCCGCCACCCGGGCAGGGCGCGAGCTCCTCGAGACGCTCGCGGGGCCGATCCCAGCCCGATCCCGCGTAGGCTGGCTGCGGGCGATCTCGGTGGGCGGGGCGGCACGCCTCGACCACACGGTGCTCGGTGCGCACGAGTTCGGTGCCGTGCGCGCGGCACTCGACATCGCGCACGCGGTCGCGCTGGGCGGGGTCACGCTCCCCGCGCTCGCCGGCGCACGCGAGAGCCTCGGCCCCTACGAAGGCCTGGACGAGCCCACCCGTCTCGCCCTGGGCGACGGCGCGGACTACGATCCCGAGCTGTTCGCCGCGATCGCCGTTGTCGCCGCGGCCTCGCCGTCCCGCAGGGACTTCGACCGACTCCTGGGCCTGCACGAGGGGCCTGCCAGGGGCTCAATTCGCAGCGCGCCCCGCCGCTGGTACGCGACCCAGAACGGCGCTCCTGAGAGGTTCGAGCACGAGTCGCACCTGACGTGGTCCGCTCTTCGGCGAGCGACGCGCCTTGCCTACACACGCATCGCGGCAGCTCGCCGGCGGCCGCAGGCACGGGCGGCGTAGGGGCGGGGTGCCCCGGTCAGGCACGCCGATCCCCGCCAGCGCCCCGTGGAGCGTGAGCGTCGGGCCCCTTCCAGCGGCCCACCGGCAGCCCTATCAGGCGCGCTCGCGCCGCGGCAGCTCGCGCCCGTCGCGGAGATAGCGCGTGCGGAAGGCAACGAAGTCGGCCTCGTGCACGCGGTACGAGCGTCGGCCTCCCGCATCGAACGCGACCGCGGCGAGGCGCCCGAGTTCGACCTGGCGCAGCACCCAGCGGCGGGTGTAGCCGAGCTCGACCGCAATCTGCGGGATCGTGAGATAGCGGGGCATCGGGTGCACGCCTCGATGGGTGTCGGCAGCGGTGGGGGGTCCGGGTGCCACACGGGCCTGAGCGTCGTCGACGCCGCCCCTCCGTCAAGCGAGCGCGTCCCGGCGGCTGCGAACGATGGGAATCTCGCGCACGCGGGGAAGGCAGGGAACGCAAGGCCTCGACTCCGGTCCTCCGGATGCGCTTCTGTACAGGCGTTCAGGGCCGGAGTAGGAGCGCAGAAGGTGGCCGAGCATCGAACCGAGCCGGGCGATCGCCGTCTGCGCCGCTGGCTGCGCCGCCACCGCGTGACGGTCCGCGGCCTCACCCTGGCCGACCATGTCGGCTCGCCGCGCGCGACGCGCGAGGTGGCGAGCCTGGCGGCCATGCTGCGCGACCCGGACGCGGTCACTGCGGCGGGAGGGGCGATCGTGCGGGGTGTCCTCTTCACGGGCCCCGCGGGCACCGGCAAGACCAACCTGGCGCGCATCCTGGCGGCGCTCCTGGGCGACGCCGTCCCCTACCACGAGTGCAGCGCAGCCGAGCTCACCGAGCGACGGGTGGCCGCCCTGGCGCGCCACTTCGCGGCCCACCCCGCACCCGCGGTCATCTACATCGACGAGATCGACGCGGTGGCCCTGGAGCGTGGCTCGCGCGTCCACGACCGACGCTCCCGCAGCGTGCTCTATGCTCTCCTCTCGGCGCTCGACGGGATCCGTGACGGAGGAAAGGTGCTGTATCTCGCCAGCACCAACACGGACCCCGGCTACCTCGATCGTTCGCTCCTGCGCGCCGGCCGCTTCGGCCGCATCGTGCGCCTCGAGCTGCCCACGCGCGAGGAGCGCCGCGAGCTCCTGGCGTATCTCCTCGCACGGCGTCGAGTGGCCGAGCCGATCGATCTCGAGCGGGCGGCCGAACTCACCCGCGGTCGCAGCGGCGCCGATCTCGTGGGCGCGATCGATGACGGGCTGGCGCTTGCCCTCGCCGACGGCGTAACCGATGGGCTCACCTGGCGCCACCTCGTCGAGGCGATCGGGCGCCACGGGCAGATCGACGAGGTGCCGCCGCTCACCGCCACCCAGCGCAGGCGCCAGGCCATCCACGAGGCCAGTCACGCCGTCGTGGCCCTGGAGTTGCTGGGCCCCGGCGCGATCACCGCGGTCGCCCTTGGGGACCACCGCGGCGGCCGTACGGAACTCGGGCCCGACGATGGCTCGCACCAGGACCTCGCCGACGATGAGCTGCTGGCGCGCGTGGCGGTGCTCCTCGCCGGGGCGATCGGGGAGCGCCTCATCCTGGGCACGGGATCCCTCGGCGGCGGGAGCGACATGCAGCAGGCGACCGAGCTCGTCCTCTCGCGCCTGGCCTGTGGCACCGACGCCGCCTGGGGCGGCGTGCACACCGACACGTTCCTCCACCAGGCCGGGCCATGGCTCCTCGACGCGCGGGCGGCCGCGGTCCGCCTCGAGCTCGACCGCCAGGCGGAGCGGGCGGAGGCGATCCTCGAGCGGCGCCGGGAGGCGGTGCTCGCGTTCGCCGAGACGCTCCTCGCCGACGAGACCCTCTCGGGCGACTCGCTCGGGGAGACGCTCACGCAGCTCGCCGCGGCACGCGACGCGAGCCAGGCGTGATCGGGCTCCTCCGCGTCGGTCTCCGGCTGGCGCTCCTCGCCCTCTGCGGTGGGGCGCTCCTCGTCGTGCTCGTGGCAGGGCTGCTCGCCGGGGTCGCCTGGACACTTCTCCAGGCCCTCGACTCGAGTCGTCCCGCCCGCCGGATCTGACGCAGCATGGACCCTTGGCGCGTGCTCGGCGTCGAACCGGGGGCGGATCCGGCGGCGGTCCACGCCGCCTACCGGCGCCTCGCCTGGCGCCATCATCCCGACCGCGGTGGCTCGACCGCTCG
>JAJYJR010000404.1 GCA_021789355.1 Chloroflexota bacterium
TGGCCCGCCTGCAGCCGGGGCCCAGCGCCGCAGCCACGGCGACCGAGATCTGCCGTGAACTGACCGCGCTGCCCGGCATCGACATGGCGGCCATCTTCGCCTTCGACGAGCGCGAGCAGGCGCACACCCTGGCCATCCTCGCGCCCGCCGGGTTCCCCCTGGCCGCGGGCGACCGGTTGCCGCCAGCCCGGGGGACCTACCTCCAGGCGCGCGCCGCGCAGGGACCCTGGGCCGAGACCTTCCACGCCCGACGGGCCGACGGTGCCTACGGGCGCGCCATGGCCCGGGTGGGCGTCCGCGCCAACGCCTACGCACCCATCCGCAACGGGGAGGGACTGCTCGGGCTGGTCGCCGCCGGCACGCGCGACGACGCCTTCGCGCGCCACCTGGTCGATCACCTGCCGGCCGTCGGCGAGTTCGCCGCCACCGCCAGCGCCCTGCTGGCGGGCGCCATCGAGGGTGACCGGCGCCGCTCGCGGCTGCGCGACCAGATCGCCGCGCTCATCGCCACCGGCGCGTTCACGCCGGTCTTCCAGCCCATCGTCGATCTCAACGACGGGTCGGTGGTCGGCTACGAGGCGCTCACCCGCTTCGCCGATGGCACGCGCCCCGAGCATCGCTTCGCCGACGCCTGGCTGGTGGAGCTCGGTCCCGAGCTCGAGCTCGCCACGCTCCAGGCCGCCATCGAGGCGGCCCGCGAGCTCCCGGCCGGACGCTGGCTCGACGTCAACCTCTCCCCGCGCCTCGTCGTGGACCCGGAGCCGATCCGGGAGCGCCTGGCGCGCGCCGATCGACCCCTCGTCGCGGAGATCACCGAGCACGAGGCGGTGGCCGACTATCGCGCCCTGCGCGCCGCCATCGGACGACTGGGAGGTGAGGTGCGCACGGCGGTCGATGACGCGGGGGCAGGGATCGCCAACTTCGCTCACATCGTCGAGCTGCGCCCCGATTTCGTGAAGCTCGACCTCGGGCTGATCCGCGGGGTCAACGCCGATCTCGGCCGGCAGGCCATGGTGACCGCCATGCGCCACTTCGCCCGCACCACCGGCTGTCGGCTCATCGCCGAGGGGGTGGAGACCGAGGCCGAGGCGAAGAGCCTCGCCACCCTCGGGGTCGAATTCGCGCAGGGCTACTGGTTCGGCCGGCCGGCCCCAGTGGCTGCCTGGGCGCGCCCGAGCGATGCGCGGGCCGTGCCGGCCGGCATGACGACAGCGGCGACGCCGAGTGATCAAGGACAGCACGTGTCGCGGATCGTCCGACCTTCATTGGCGGCAGCGTCCTCCAATTTCTGGTCGAGATGACCCACCTGGCAAACCCGGGACTGCGCACAGCCGCTCGGTCTCCAGCGACCGCCTGTGCGACAGCCTGCGTATCTGACCGCGCAGTCCTACCCATGTTCCCGCCGCGATGGTGCGGCGACACGTCCGCCGCACGCGCGGCGCAATGCATGGGGCCACTACTCGACCGAGCAGCTCAACAGGCCGTTCGTCCCTGCCGGCTGCCGGTCGCGGTCCTTCGACACGTGCACCTACGCTGAACTCGCGGTTCTTCGCGAGCGTCGGTCAGGGCGACCACGAAGGATCGCGTGGGGACAGCACATGGGCGCTCCGGCCTGGGCACTTGAGAAAGGCCGGAGCGTTCGTGGTTCCCAACGCCGGTCGCGAGCATGCGGCGGCACACCGTGCTCCGACGGACCTGGGGCACCAGCACTCGCCGAACTGGCCATTCCCGATGTGGCGAACCGGGGCCCCGGCCACGACAGCACGTCCGACCAGGGCCCCGGTCCGCCAGCGCGTTGGGGGGAGGGAGGTACGGTCAGGTTCCCGCGTGGTGACGACCACACCAAGGGCCGTTCGCAGGACAGGCGCGGACACCCGGCCCTGCTCGGTTCGGCAGGCCGGCCTGGGCCAGAGCGCCGTAGCATGCGAGCGCGGGCGGGGCGCCTCGCTGCCTGGTCCGCGCGGTGGCCGGAGGAGCCGGGGAACTCCTCCGGCCGTGCTCTCCCCCGGACCATCGGGTCATGCCGGATGGCCGGTGCGTGCGCGCCGATCCCGCTCCTAGGCTGCCCGCCGTGCGGTCCGAGGGCTGCCGGCACGAGGGGCAGCGGGCCGCACGCGTGATCGCGAACGCCCCGACGTCGGACACCGCCGGGGCGTTCGTGCGTCGGCGGCACCGATCGGGGACCTGCCCTGGCATCAGCGCGCAGCCGGTCCCCTCCCACACCGGGGCACTGGACAGCGCGTCAGGGAACGGCCGGAGCGGGTGTATGCCTCCGGCCGTTCTCTGTGCCCGCTAGACTCTCCGGCGCACCTTCGGCCTTCCCAGCCGACGGCGACAGGCAGCGGGCCGCGGCGCGTTGGGGAGGCGCCGCGGCGCCGTTCGACATGTAGAGACGGACGCCGGGTCGCGTTACAGGGAACGTGGGGATCTCTGGCGCAGGCGGGACGGAGGAGGCGCAGGGGTGTGGCGCAGGGATGCGCTTCTCGCCGTCGCGGGCGTGGCGGTCGTGATCGTGGCCACGCTGAGCACGTTCGACGTGGCTCGGTGGGGGGCTGCGCAGGATGCTGCAGCACGGGTTGCAGGCACGATCGCCACCAGCCTGATAGCGAACCCGAAGCTGGACCTTTCCGGGTTCGTCCGAGACCAGGTCTATCAGGTGTGTCGCCCGGGCTACGCCGACGTCCAGTGGAGCGACCTGGACGGCCTCCGGGGCGTCGTCGTGGTCGTTCACTGTCCATTTCACCCCGTCTCACCGTTCGTGCCGAGCTCAGTCACGGCTGCCGCCTCTGCAGGGCACCCCTGAGCATCGCTAAGCGCCAGATAAGGCTCTCTCGCTACCGTTTCTCCCGGCCCCGCTCCGCGTCGCGGCAGCAGTCGGTCGGCCTTCCGGAGCCGGACGCGAGCCGCGAGCGTCGTGGCCGACTCTCCCGCGCAGCGGAACGCACGGGGAACGCTGCCTGCGCACCATGGTCGCATCGCGGGCGACGGTGGAGCACGACCCGCGCGGCCGAACCGCGCCGCAGCCGTGTGGGGACCGCTGAGGACCCTTGGCCCACGAAACCTGAGGGAGGGCGGCGCGATGATGCACGTCGAGGCCCAACAGATGGATCCCATCTTCCGCCTGCTGAACGACGAAGTCGCTCTGCGGATCTGGGAGCTCCTCCACTACGGGCACGACCCGGAGGGCTGGAAGCACGAGGTCGATCGGCTCGTCGACCAGATGGAGCCCGCGACGCGGCGAGAGTTCCTGACCCGGATCCGGTATCTGCAGCGGTACGTGACGACGCTCGAGGGGGCGTTGGCAGCCAAGGAGGTCGTGAGCGTCAGGTAGCCAACGCATCACGCGTCCGACGCAGGGCCCTGCGCCGAGACGGCGCCGGGCCCTGCGTGCGGAGCCGGACGCGAGCCGTGCGCGTCGCGACTGCCGCCACCCCCGACCATCGTCGCGTGACCGGTGGCCCGAAGGAGTAGGGCCGAGGGGCCGATCGGTCGATGCCGTCGCACGCCTGCGCCGACCACCATGCCACGCCTGGATCGGGACAGGCTGGTCGAGCAGCTGGCGCGCGCGCCGACGCAGGGAGTCCGCATATCCGTTCAGCCTCGAGTGGGCCGCGGCCGACGACGAGGTCGAGGAGCTCGAGGCGGCGCTCGGGGACTCGGCGCGTCCACCCAGCCTCACGCTGCACGTGACCGAGCAGCAGCTCCTCCTGGGTGACGACTGGCCCGAGACCGCCTAGGCGGCGCCCACCCGAGGGCCGCGGCGTCGCGTCGTCCCGCGTCGCGGACGCCGACAGCACCTGCCCATCACTCGGGAGGCCGGACGATCGAACCATGACATCCATCTGATTGACGCCGCAGCCTTGGTTCGCGTCCTGCTAGACAAGGTTGCCTCCTCCGGATGCAGCCATTCGGCGTAGTCCACGGAACCTTGGCTGACCCGCGCGCGTAGCCCCCGACTGAGAGGTCCGACCCTCGAGCGGGCCCTGCATGCGGTGCTCGAGGAGTATCCGAGCGCGTTTGTCGCAGCCATCAACCCGGAAGGCATCTTCGTGCCCATGCCCGACTCGGTGCCCCTCGGCGCCCACCAACGGCTGCACGCCCGCTCGGCGCTCGACCTCGTGGTCCCTGCCGAGCGCGAGCTCGTCATCACCACCTGGTGAGCGTGCCCGAGCCACCGGCGCCGCGAGCGCGCAGGTGCACCTCGCTTTCGACCCAGCACATCCGGCGGTGCTCCACTACCTCGATGCCCGGGCCCGCCATGGCGTGTACCTGGGCGTGCTCGTGGGCGGCGACGTGGCGGCGCTCGCGGCCCTGCCGCCGACCAGTCCCGCGCCGCCCCGGGTGGCGCGAGCTCGCAAGAACGAGGTCGCCGTGTTCCTCGAGGTCGACGAGGCGACGACGCGACTCCTCGGCTGGACACCGGACGAACTGCTCGGCCATCGCTCGCTCGAGTTCATCCATCCCGACGACCGGGACCGGGCCATCGACAGCTGGATGCAGCTGTTGTCCGAGCCCGGCGTCGAGGCGCCACCCGTCAGGCTGCGCCACCGGCGGCGGGACGGCTCGTGGATCTGGCTTGAGGTGACCAACCAGCACCGGCTCGCCGAGGCCCTCCCCATCGGGGTCCTGCAGATCGGATCCGATGGGGCGGTTGCCTACACCAACGAACGGCTGGGGAGCATCCTCGGCACCGCCCCAGCGCCGAGCGCGGACGCCTTGCTCGCGACCGTCGCGCGGGGGGATCGCCCGTCGCTCGCGACGGCGCTGGGGGCCGCCCTCGGGGACGGGATCGATGCCGATCTCGAGGCCCAGGTCCGGGCGTCGCCGGGCGCGCGGCTCCGGCGCTGCCTGTTCCGCGTGCGCGCGCTGCGCGACGAGCGGGGCGGTCCGGCGGGTGCGGTGGTCTGCGTTGAGGACGTTACCAAGAGCGCCGAGCTGCGCGCCGAGCTCGAACGCCGGGCGACCCACGACCTGCTCACCCGGGTCATGAACCGGGCCTCGGTGATGGCGGCCCTCGATGGCGCCATCGCCTGGCGGGATGGTGGGCGGACCGCGGCCATCTTCGTCGACATCGATCGTTTCAAGGAAGTGAACGATCGCCTGGGACATCTGGCCGGCGACGAGGTGCTGCGGACGGTCGCCGATCGGCTCGGCGTCTCCGTGCGTGGGGGCGACGTGCTGGGCCGGGTGGGGGGCGACGCGTTCCTCGTGGTCTGCCCCGGCGTCCGTGGGCCGGCCTCGGCCCGGGCGATCGGCGAGGCGGATCGCCCGGACGGTGAACCAGCCGATCCGCCTCGCAGGGGCCACGCTCAACATCCGGGTGAGCGTCGGCGTGGCCCTGAGCGGCCGACGGGCCATCAACCCCGATGTCCTGGTGCGGCGGGCGGATGCGGCCATGTACGCCTCGAAACGGGCCGCGGCCGGGCAGCCGGTCGTGTATGCCGCCGGCATGGCCCAGGGTCCGGGGGCACGCGCGGCGGATGCCGATATCTGTGCATGAGATCGCCCGAGGGCGCCGCTTGGACCGGCCGCTCACCTATGAGGCGCAACGGATCGAGCGCCTCGCCAAGCACACGGCCCGGCCTGATTTCCACCCTCTCCGCGAGGCGCTGGTCGGACGCCGCGACATCGTGGTGCTCGACGCGCCCTACCGCCGGGAGCTGTTCTGAGCGCTCCGTGGCGCCCGTCCGTGGCGGGAGGGGCATGATCAAGGCGCCTGGCGAGCGTGCGCCTGCACGCAGCCACGGACCTGCTCGCCCACCGCGTG
>JAJYJR010000405.1 GCA_021789355.1 Chloroflexota bacterium
CAGCCGGTCGATGTGTCCGCGGCCAGCGAGGCGGCGGAGCGCCTGCCGCGTCGCAGGCGGGGCGATGCCAAGGCGCATCGCCTCGGTCTCGATCTCACCCGATGGGCGGGCGACGTTCGCCGACGCGACGACGGTCACCACCTGTCGCTCGACCGGCGCCATCGCCGACCACCGAGCCGCGAAGATCTCCTGACTCACGGAGGCGAAGGCGCGCTCGAAGGCGATCGCGAACTCCGCGCTGCTGACCCGCCCTCTCTCGGCGGCATCGAAGGCGGAGTAGGCGAGCTTCTGCAGGTAGTACGGCCGCCCGCCGGACAGCTCGACGATTTCCGTCATGACCTCGTCGTCGAACATCACGCTGGTCTCGGCCAGAGGCGTTGTGATCGCCGCTGCGGCCGCTGCCTCGTTGAGCGGGCCGAGTGTGATCGGCTCGAAGAAGCGCACGAGCGGCTCGTGGGCACCGCGGATTGAGCCGAAGAGCCCGGGCGAAGCGGAGACCACGAAGGCGACCGCGATGTCGGTCGCGTAGAGCTCGAGGCCGATTGCCCGAAGCTGAAGCAGGGCGTCGCCGGGCGTGGCGACGAGATCGATGTCGTCGACCATGGCGACCAGCGCGCGGTGGTGACCCGCGTGTGTCGCGCGCCGCAGCGCGGCCCGGAGCTCACCGTCGGCCGCGCGTACTGGCTTTCGAACGCGGGCCTCCGCCACCCCGACGTCGAGACCAACCTCGAGGTCCACCTTCGCGGTCCAGCCGCCGCCCGTCTCGGCCCCGACCGCGCTCGCCAGCCCTGCGAGGAAGTCGTCTCGCGACTGTGGGTAGGCCATGGTCAGGACGACGCGGTCACCGGTCGCCTGCAGCCGCCGGCGCCAGTGCATTAGCAGCGTCGTCTTGCCGATCGCCCACTCGCCGAGCAGCGCGGTGTGCTGCGGGTGGCCCTCGCGGGTGCGCGCGACGCGCGCCTCGACCATCGCGGTCTCCGGCTCACGACCCGACAGCAGCGGCGGGAAGATGCCGCTGCCCGGGCGGAACGGGTTCGTCGATCGTGTCTGTGACAACTGTGACAACTCCTGTCACAAAGCCTGCTGAGACGGTTCGGCCGAGGAAGCGCCGCCTGGGCGCCGCCTCGGCCGAGATATGCACCGTCAGTCCACACAGTTTCCTACTGCGCGCCGGCCTCGAGGCGGAACCAGGGCCGGCTGCGCGCCTGGCACTGGATCGCGTCGAGGTAGACCTCGCTGTAGGGGACGCTGCCACGCTCGCTGATCTGCCAGAGGCAGGCGAGCATCGCGCTTGCGACCAACAGGTTCGTGACGAGGAGCTGCGGCCGTTCGGCCGCTAGGACCTGGCAGCCGTCGCCCTCTGCCTCCTCATGCTCAGCCGCCTGGCCGATCTCCGGGTGGATCTCGACCAGGTGGCCATCGAGCGAACGCCCATCCCGGCGGCGGACGAGCTGGACGTTGCCGTCTGTCTCGTCGTTGCCACCTGAGATGAGCGTCGCCTCGTCGAGCGATCGCAGGTGATCGTCGACGAGCGCTCGCGCCCGGTGGTTGTCGACCGCGAGGAGAACGGTGTCAGCCTCGCGGACGATCTGCCGGACGTTGGTCTCGTCGATGAAGGTCGGGATCGCCTGGCAGGCGAGCCCGGCGGTACGGGCAATCTGGGCCAGGGCCTCGGCCTTGTTCGAGCCCAGATCACTCTTTGAGCAGGCCTGTCGCGCGAGGTTCTTCGCCTCGAAGACGTCACCGTCGACGAGGACGAGGACCGCGCGTGGTTCGGGCCGGCTCGCGAGGTAGCGGACGAGGGGCGGGAGAAGCTGGCTCCCGATGCCACCGCAGCCGACGAGGACAATCCGGCTAGCCATCGGCGTCACCTCCCTTCGCGCTCGCGCCCGAGATGGGCGTGAGTCGCCAGGAGAGGTCGTAGTCGAGGGCAGCCGCGGTCCGATCGGCCCGCTCCAGAAGCCCGTTGAGCTCGACCATGGTCGGTCGAGACCCGACGGCCGGGAGACGGACGATCGACTTCGCCGTAGAGGTCGACGGCTTCGGTCGGGTGACCGGAACGCGTCGGACGGCCGCGAGCCAGCCCGCGGGTGGCTCGACGAGCCGTCGAGGCC
The DNA here is from genome assembly GCA_021789355.1 of Chloroflexota bacterium. The sequence continues at coordinate 2,115 of JAJYJR010000405.1, forward strand.
GCTCGATGAGCTGGCTCACCCTGCGCGGGAAGCGCACGCCGTCGACGACGATCGCCGCGGCGTAGGACGCTCGTCGGTCGAGATCGCCGATGACGATGTGGAGCCCATCGAGCTCCGCCTCGTCGTCCTCGTCGACCGAGCTCGCAAAGGCGCCGAGAGCGCCGTGCGAGTGGATCGTGCCGACGAGCCGCGATCCGGCCGGCAGGTCGCCGTCGGCCAGATCGAAGCGCACCGAGGCGAGGGTGACCTTCTGCTCCGGCACGACGAGATCGAACGATCCGTCGCGCCAGACCAGGAGCACGAGCGCCTCGGTCTTCCGTTCCCGATGGACGGCCCGGAAGAAGCCGACCACGCGAGCCATGAGATCCGCGGGGACCTTGGGCAGCGCGTAGTCGACGTACTCGCGTTCCGCGGGCAGATGGGCGACCCGTTCGACTTTCGTCTGCGAGACGCCCAAGAGGCTCCGCTTGCGCAGGAACAGCCCATTGCGGGCGACAACAAAGGCCGGCAACGGCCGGCCATCGGTCGCGGTCCCGGCTTCGAGGATGGTGAACATCACCGCTCACCTCCCCGCTCGGGCAGGCGATGGACGAGGTACACCAGGCGCTCGAAGCGCCGCTGGTCGGCGACCAAGCCTTCCCGGCTCGGTCGCTCGCCACCGACGATGTGGGCGAACACCGAGAGCGCCGCTTCCTCCAGGATTGGAGTCGACAGCGGTCTCGCGCGTTCGCCCAGCGCCGGGGCGATCCAGCGTCCGAGGTCGCGGGGCCGGATCGCCGGTGTGCGGAGGAGGTGGTCACGAAGCGAGGGCATCGCTCTCACCTTCCACGGCCGCCGGCGGTTCCGGCGTCCGGACCTCGGACTCCGCGGGCTCCTCGGGGATGGGTGTCCCGGCCGGCAGATCCGACGGGCTCAACCCTGCCATCGACGCTGCGACCTGGCGGAGGGTCCGCCAGTAGGGGTCGTAGCGCAGCGACAGGGCGGCCAGCGGGTCGTGCCGGGAGCGGGATGCCCAGGCCCGGAAGCCACCCGTGAACGGAAGCGGATGACGGCGCAGGTCCTGGTTGAAGCGACTCGCCCAGAATGCGCCGACGAGCGCGTCGACCCGTTCGCCGACGGTCGCTCCACTCACCCTGACCGAGCCCAGGCAGACGACGCCGTCGTCGCTCGTGTTCGGGAGGGTGGAGCAGAGCAACGCATCGTCGAGCGAACGGATCGACGCCGTCCGGAAGTAGGTCGCGAGCCCCTCGATCTGCTCCCCGATCACCGACACGACGAAGACGACGTAGGGCAGGGCGAGCCGGTAGCTCACCGGCTCGGATCCTGCCCGTCGGCTCGCCTGGTAGGTGATCGTTCGGCGGGCCGGTGGCTGCTCGAGGACGAAGACCGATCGATCCATCGATCCCGAGCGAAGCCAGAAGCGGCAGCCGGTGGGCAACCGAGGGGTGATGGCGACCTGGCTCTGCGTCAGCTCGGTCAGAAGATCAGGAAGCAGCACCTCCCGATCGATGACCTCACTGATCAGCGAGACCAGATCGCCTTCGATGCGCAGGTACGCGCGCGACTGCATGGCGATCGAGCTCCCTTCTGCGGATGGGAGCCCGGAGCCGGCGCACCGGATGGTGCCCTCGACTCCGGGCTGCCCTATTGGCGACGTCTCAGGCCGCGAGGCCCTTGACGCCGGCCTGCTTCTGGAACTCGATCTCGTCGCCCGGGCGGACGACATAGTCGTCCTCGACCCGGGCGCCGTTGACCGTGACCGCCGCGTCGCGCGGGATGTTGAAGACCTGTTCGAGGGCCTTCCAGATCCCGTGGACGGTCTTGCAGGCGAGATCGAGGTCGAGCTCGTTCACGCCGTAGATGACCTTGGTCGTCTCGGTCGCGGGCTGCATCGTCTGCATCGGAAGATCTCCTTGTGTGGTCGAACGCCGCACGATGGAACGGACCGAAGGCAGACGAGCCCAGGCGCGGCACGCCTGACTCGGTGCGATCGCGAAGGATCGGCTCCGGTCCGGCGCGCAACAGCTGGTTATGCACCGGCGGGCGCGCAGGCCGCCGGCTCATGGCTCGAACCCTTCCTGGGCATCACCTCCGTTCCGGCGCGGATGTCATCCGCCACCACGAACCGGGTGGAGCCTGAGCGGGCCGAGCGAGCCGTCGGCGAGAACGCCCGAGGTCCCGAAGACCGGTCGCGCCGCACCCCATCAAGCAGGGTGGAGCCGACCGGAGATCGAGACCGTCGAGGAGCGTTCCTCGCGACGGCCGCATCGGTCCGGCCGAACTCCGCCCACGTTCAGACGGTGGCGGCGCGCCTCGCGCGATCGCACGCATCGAAGTTGATGTGCGCGATTGGCAGCGCTGTGTGGTTGGTAAGGTGCTTCAGCCGCCGGAGATCACGCTGGATCTCGACGCCGGAGCTGGATAGGTCGCGATCAGGTTGATCGTGGGAGCCCGCTCCGGGAGGCTCCTGCCAGCTCCACCGTGGAGCAATGGCGGTGGCCCGCCCTCACGAACCGCCAGGTCTTCTCGGGCAGGCCACCTACAGCGAACCTTACCGCGGGCGGCCTCGCCGTGGTAGATGTTGTATGTACAAATCCATGTACAAAAGTCGACGGACCGGACGGGCTGGGACTTGTCCTTACGCTCGCCGGAGGTCGAGCCGGGGCGGCAGTCCTCCTTCCTGGTGCGGTCCCTCTCCAGGTACCGCGACTCGATGCGCCGGGTCTTCACGTTCCCCGAATCGTTCCTCGCAGCCTGACGGCCGTCGACGCGCACGAGGCCCAGCCCTCGGCGCCGAGCCGTGCGGCTTCGGCGAGCTCGATGGCGCGGCCGCGGTTGTCCTGCCGCTCGGCCCATACGGAGGAGTGCTCCGGCGAGCAGAGGAGCACAGTCGGGTCACAGAAGTCGCCGCGGAGATCGGCCCCGCCGGAGGCGAGCCACAGGCCCTCGGGCCGATCGGCCGGGGGCTGCCCGGCGTGCGTGTCGAGCGCGATCTCCCTCCCGCACACCGCACACTTGGTCCGGATCTCTGCGTCTGCGCCGAGGGCGGCGGCGATCCCGATCGAGTCGTAGGCGCACCAGGTCCGGAACTCGGTCCCGTCGATCGTGACCCTGTGCGGCCCTGTCGTCAGGCTGAGCCCGGCTGATCCGGTCACTCGACCGTCGGCGTCGCGATCGACCCAGCCCGCGCCGCCGAGCTGGTCGAGCATGGCCGGCAACGCGCTTGTCGGCGCGCCGGTCGCGGCGGCGATCTCGTCCGCGGCGATTGCTCGCTGCTCGGTCAGCAGCAGGGCGAACGCGGCCTCGCGGATCCGCTCGTGGAGATCGGCGGCCGGCAGGTCGGGGCGGCGATCGAAGGCGTCGGTCATCGTCCTCTCCTTTGGCGGTGTGTGGTCAGTCGGTCCGGCGGGCGGCCTTGGCGAAGAGCCCGCCCATGACGCGAACGGTGGTCGGGAAGGGATGGATGGTGTCGGCCAGGACGTCGAGCGGCGTCCGCGTCTTCACCCCTAGTGTCGCGAATCGCTGGTCGCTGGCCGTTTGCGAACGGCCTTGGCGAGGATCTCGTCGGCGGTCTTGACCCAGGCGAAGGGACTCGCGCCGGCGTTCCACTGCTCGGTGAAGGCATC
>JAJYJR010000406.1 GCA_021789355.1 Chloroflexota bacterium
CCGATCGCAGCCGATGGCGGCCTTCCTGGCGGAGCTCGAACGCCTGGAGCGGGCGGAGCGCGTCGAGCTGGTCCCGTTCGACCGGGCCGAAGTCGGCCGGCAGGTGGCCGCGATCCTGGGCCGCGAACCAGACCCGACCATCGTGGCGACGATCCATGCCCGCACTGGGGGCAACCCGTTCTTCGTCGAGGAGCTCCTGGCCCTGGGCGACCCGACGATCTCGCTCCCCGCGTCGCTGCGTGAGGTCCTGCTGGCCCGGGTCGAGGCGCTGGCCGAACCGACGCGAGCGCTGCTGCAGGCAGCCTCGGTCGCCGGGAGCCACGTGGACGCTCCGACCCTGGCTCGCGCGCGGGGCGTCCCACCAGACGCCCTGACCCCGATGTTCCGCGACGCGGTGGCCCACGGCATCCTCGTCCCGCTCGGCGGGACTGCCGAGCGCTTCGCCTTCCACCACGAGCTGCTCCGCGAGGCCATCTACGACGACCTGCTGCCCGGCGAACGCGCGCGCCTTCACGCGCGGATCGCGGAAGCGCTCGAGGCCTCCTCGAACGGCCGGGATCCGGCGCTGGCCGCCGGACTCGCTCACCATTGGATGATGGCCGGCGAGCTTCCCCGCGCCCTCGCCGCCTCGGTCCAGGCCGGCCTGGCGGCCACGCAGTCCTTCGCCCCGGCCGACGCGCAGGCCCAGTTCGAGCATGCCATCGAGCTGTGGCCGTGGGTCCCGGACGCCGCCGGCCTGACCTCGCTCGATCGGCCCGGGCTGATGCGGCTCGCCGGAGAGGCGGCCGGTGCCGCGGGGGCCTATGATCGCGCCGCAGCGCAGCTGCGTGCGGCCGTCCGGACGGTGGACGCCGAAGCCGAGCCGATCCGGGCCGGCCTGCTGTACGACCAGCTCGGCTACCTTGCCCTGCTGGCGGGTGGTGACGCTGAGTCACTGGCGGCCCATCGCGAGGCCGTCCGGTTGGTGCCGGCCGAGCCTCCGACGGCGGCTCGGGCCCGCGTCCTCGCGGGCTACGCGCGCCGTCTGATGCTTGACCGCTTGGCGGGCGAAGGCGCGGAGATGGCCGCTCGGGCGATCGAGATCGCCCGGGCGGTGGAGGCGCGCGACATCGAGGCCGACGCACTTGCCACCCTGGGTCCCGCCCAAGCCCAGCCCGGAGATGCGGATGTCGCGGCGGCGACGCTCCAGCGGGCCCGCGACCTTGCCCTCTCGACCGGGGACGTGCCCGCGACCGCGCGTGCCTGGAACAACCTGGCCAGCATCCTCGAGGGAGAGGACTGCGTGCGGGAAGCCCTGGCGGCGGCCGCCTGGGAGGACGCGCACGGACTGGAGCGCTCGACCGCCCCGCTGACCCGCTTCATCGCCGCGTTCGCGCTCTACCAGCTGGGGCGCTGGGAGGAGGCCAGGGAGGTGGTTGCCCAAGCCGAGCGGGGCCGACCCGAGGGAGGTGCCGCAGTTCTCTTGGAGATCGGCCACGCGCAGCTCGAGATCGGCCGCGGCGAGTTCGAGCGGGCGGCGCACCGCCTCGATCGGATCGACCCGTCTGCGGGTCGAGGCGTCCGGCTCGACGCCGAACTGCTGGCCGCGCACGCCCTGGCCTCGTTGCGGCTCGCCAGCGGCGAGCTGGCCGGCGCTCGGGCGGCGGCCGATGCGGTCCTCACCCGGTGGGGCGACCTCACGCTGCGCGATCGCTCCTTCCACTGCACGATCCTCGCCACCGCGCTCGGCATCGAGGCGGACCTCGCCAGCCTCTCACGGAGGCGGCGGGGCAGCTCGGGGCTGGCGGCGGCACTGCAGAGCGGACGCGCTACGCTCGCGCGCGCCGAAACGCTGGCCCGCGAGCTGGCCGGACACCACGCGACGCGGTGGCGACGGCATCGCGCAGTGCTCGCGCTGTGCCAGGCGGAGTCGGCGCGTCTCGAGCAGGCGGCCAGCGAGCGCCTGTGGTGTGACGCCGCCGCGGCCTGCCTGGCTGCCGGCCAACTCTCCCTGCGCCCGTACGCCCTGCTCCGGGAGGCGGAGGCCATCCTCGCGGACGGGGGGAGGCGCCAGGAGGCGCCGCCGATCCTCCAAGAGGCGCACCGGGCGGCCTCCGAGATGGGCGCCGCTCCGCTGGTCGCGCAGATCGGGTCGCTGGCGCGCCGGGCGAGGATCGACGTCGGCAGGACCGCGGAGGCAGACCGCCCTGGCGAGGTCGGCCTGGGGGGCGAGCCCGGAGGCACCAGCGACCTCGGGCTGGCCGCCGCCGAACCGGGCGGTGCCCGCAACCCCGTCTTCTTCAGCCTGACGCCGCGCGAACGGGAGGTGCTCGGCCTGCTTGCCGCCGGTCGGACCAACCGGCAGATCGCGCAGAGCCTCTTCATCGCGCCGCGCACGGCCGGTGTCCACGTGTCGAACGTTCTGGGCAAGCTCGGGGTGACGAGCCGGACGGAGGCCGCGACGCTTGCCGTGCGCTTGGGCTGCGTGGAGGGCGCGGCCGGACGCGTGGATCCCGGTGAGCAGCAACGCTGGGTGCGCGTCGCGAAGAACAGAGAGGAGCGGTGAGAAAGGGAGGCACAGGAGGAGGAGGAGGAGGACGACCGTGACGACACGACGACGGCGAGTACGGCGACGCATATTGAGCGGATCAAGGCCACCTACGACAAGACCGTGGCCTGGCGCTGCCCCGAGGATCCCGATGAACACCCTCCGCGCCCTCCTCCACGGCCGCGGTGAGGGCCACGCACTGAACCGACCCACCCTCGTCGCGGCCGCGATCGAGCAGGCCCAAACGCAGCTGCGCACGGGACAGGCCGAGCAGGAGACCGTGCGCACAGCCCGCCAGACCGAGGCGGCTGACCTGCGTCGGCGCATCGAACGCTACTACGCCGCCTTCGAGACCGGCGAGCTCGACCCCAAGCAGGTGCGGGAGCGGGTGGGCGCGCTGCAGGCCCGCCTCGACGAGCTGGAGGCGGAGCTGGCGCCTCCGGCGCAACCGATCGTGCCTGCCGCCCTGGTCGACGCCGCAGAGATCTCCTGGGTGTTGAGCGAGGCGCTCGCCCTGGTGCTGCGGATCGTCCCGGCGCCGCGCGCCAAGGCGCTGCTGCGCCTCCTCATCGAGGAGATCCGGGTCGTGTCGCCCACCGACATTCGGCCCGCGTACCGGGTGCCGCTGGGCGTTCGCACACCGACTGAACTGGTGAGCCGGGAGAGACTCGAACTCTCAACCCGCTGCTTAAGAGGCAGCTGCTCTACCGTTGAGCTACCGGCCCACGCCCGGGGAGTGTAGCGCACGGGGCGGTCATCGCGTCGTGCAGGCGCTCCGCGCAGAGGCCGGCCGCGGCCCATAACGGAGCGTAGTCGAGGCGCGCGAGCCCCGCCACGTGCCAGCGGGTCCGCCCCGCGTAGTCCCACGGGCACTGCCCGGTCGCCCGCCTGAGCAGCCAGCCGGTGGCCGCCTCGACCGCCAGGATCCCGGCCGCGTACGTGGCGCCCCGCTGCCATGCCGGCCGGTCCCGGAGGCGCTCGTGCGCGGGCTCGAACAGCGGCAGCGCGAGCGCATAGATCGGCAGCATCCAGGCCGTGGCGGGGCCCGCCAGGCGCGGGGACCGCGCGACGCGCGACAATCGGGCCGAGGTGAACGCGCTCTCCATCAGCGCGCCGGAGATGCCATAGGTCGCCGCACGGCGGACGCGCCCGCCACGGAGTCGCACCGTTTCATCGTACCGTGAAGGGCGCCCCGAGAGCGGGGCGAGAGCGCGGGAAGGACGGACCGCGTTCGCGTGACCGCAGGCCCTGTCCCCGTGGACCGAGGAGATGGTCCCATGGGCCTGCAGCGGCCCGTCCCGCCTGCCCCCAAACGGAGGTCCACTCGATGCCTCAGACCGAGGGCTCCACGTCTCGGACCGAACACGACGCCGAGTTCGTGGCGCTCCTGAACGCGACCTGGTTCGGCGCCAACCTGCCGCCTGACACCCAGGTGCGCCTCGCGGCACTGTCCCGGCGCTACCAGGCGTCCGCCGGCACCACGCTCCTCACCGAGGGCCAGCTGGCGAACGAGCTGGGCATCGTGCTGAGCGGGCGCGTCTCGCTGCGGACCCTGGTCCCCGAGCAGGGCTGGATCACGATCCTGACCGTCGAGCCCGGCGACATCTTCGGGCAGTCCGCGCTCGTCCCCCCGTACCGCTCCACCTCGACGGTCGTCGCGCTGCAGCCGGTCGACGTGCTCGCGCTCGACGGACCTGGCCTGCGGGCGGCCCTCGCGGCCGACCACGACCTGGCCGCGGTGCTCTACCCGCGGGTGCTGCAGGCCCTGGCGCGGCGGCTCAACGCCACCCGGCTCCAGATGCTCGACCTGTTCGCGAGGTAGCCAGGATCGACGTGACAACCGACACGAGGAGCGCGGCCGGCTTCCTGCCCCGCGCCGGATTCCAGCAGCTCATCGACCTGCTCGCCGAGGACGGTCGCACCGTGATCGGTCCCACCGTGGCCGACGGCGCGATCGTGTACGGCGAGATCCGCACCGTCGGGGACCTCCCCCGGGGAGTCGGGTCGGAGCAGGCCCCGGGCCGGTATCGCCTGGTGGACCATGCCGACGAGCGGTACTTCGCCTACGCGGTCGGGCCGACCTCCTGGAAGCGCTTCGTGTTTCCGCCCACCCTTGCCCTCGGCGAATCGCACCGCGACGAGCACGGGCACGTCTCGTTCGGGCCGGCCAGGAAAGAGATCCCGAGCCTCGCGTTCCTCGGCGTCCGCGCCTGCGAGCTTGCCGCCCTGGGCATCGAGGATCGCGTCTTCCTCGGCGGCCCGTACACCGACGAGGACTACCGACGGCGCCGGGCACAGGCGCTGGTGGTCGCCGTCCAGTGTGCGGAGCCCAGCGGCACGTGCTTCTGCACCTCCATGGGCACCGGCCCGGGCATCCGGAGCGGCCACGACATCTCGCTGATCGAGCTGGACGACGGGTTCATCGTCGCGGCGGGGTCTGTGGCCGGTTCGGCCATCGTCGAACGTCTCGGCCTGGAGGAGGCCACGGCCGACCAGGTCACGGCCGGTGCCGACCAGCTCGCCGCGGCGCGGGAGCGCATCGGCGACCCGGTGGTCACGGCCGGACTCCACGATCGGCTCCTCGCGAGGCTCGACAGCCCGCGCTGGGCCGAGATCGCCGAGCGCTGCCTCGCCTGCACGAACTGCACCGCCGCGTGCCCGACCTGCTTCTGCACCAGCGTCAGCCAGCGCTCCGACCTGGATGGCCACAACGCCGTCACCGAGCGGCGCTGGGACTTCTGCTTCACCAAGGGATTCTCCGCCGTGGCCCTGGGCGGCAACTTCCGGCCCCGGGTCCAGGACCGCTACCGGCAGTGGCTCACCCACAAGTTCGCGACGTGGATCGACCAGTTCGGTACGTCGGGCTGCGTGGGGTGCGGACGCTGCATCACCTGGTGCCCGGTCGGTATCGACGTGCGCGAGGAGCTCGACCGGATCGCCCCGCCGCCCGAGGTCATCGCCGGCGACGGGCACGCGGCCGAGGCACGCGCACCCAGGACCAGCGTGTTCTTGGTGGAATCCGTCCGCCGCGAGACCCACGACACCGTCACCCTGACCCTGTCCACCGGGGCCGGCGTGGACTGGGAGCAGTCGAAGGGCGAGTTCGTCATGGTGTCGGTCCCGGCCGTCGGGTCGATCCCCATCTCGATCTCCCGGCGCCTTCCCACCGGCATGGAGCTGACCGTGCGCGGCGTCGGACCAACG
>JAJYJR010000407.1 GCA_021789355.1 Chloroflexota bacterium
CAGGTCGGGATCCGCCACCCCCGGCCTCCAGTACCGCCTCGCGGTCGGACAGGAAGGCCAGCCGGGTGCCATCGGGGCTCCAGCGCGGATGCGTGTCGTGGCGCGACCCGAGCGTGAGCTGGCGGGCCGGGGTCGAGCCTTCGGCCGGCGCGAGCCACACGGCCTCGCGGTAGTCGTCCTTTCCCGGGCCGGTGGCCTTGACCGTGAACGCAACCCATCGCCCGTCCGGAGAGAGGCGGACCTCGGTCGGCACGCGGAGATCATGGAGATCGGAGGGCAGCGGCGGTCTGGACATGCAACCTTCTCGTGGAAGCGAGCGACCGGTCGGCGACCGGAGGCGCGGGGAGCGTTCGTGCGAGTGTATCTCCGGCGCGAGGAGTCGACCGCCTTCGCGAGAAGTGGACCGGCGTCGCACACGGGCGCGGCTACAATCCCGCCATGCCCTCCAGCTACACGTCGGGCGACGAGTACCTCGCTCCCTCTCGCATCCACGTCGATCGCGAGGCCGGCCGCCTCGAGATCGACTGGGCCGACGGCCACCCCACCGTCTACGACACCGTGACCGTGCGCTGGCTCTGCCCGTGCGCCTACTGCCGCGGCGAGGCCGGCATGCCCGGGTGGCTCGACTCGTCGCCGACGCTGACGCCCGACCAGACTCGCCTGGTGGACGTGCAGCTGGTGGGGACCTACGCCATCGCGCCGACGTGGGCGGACGGCCACCATACCGGGTACTACACCTTCGAGCAGCTCCGCGCGAACTGCCCCTGCCCGGAGGACGAGGCGCGCCGAGCCGCGCGCACAACCGTGGAGCGCTGAGGAGGCGACCGCCATGATCATCAGCACCACCAACTTCGTGGCCGGCTATCGCGTCGCCGAGACCAAGGGCCAGTGCTTTGGCGTGGTGGTCCGGAGCCGCGGCCTCGCCGGCAACGTCGCCGCCGGGCTCCGGTCGATCATCGGGGGCGAGATCAAGGAGTACACCGAGCTCCTGGAGGACGCCCGCAAGCACGCGATCGATCGCATGGTGGCCAACGCGACCGCAATGGGCGCCAACGCCATCCTGACCATGCGCTTCGACAGCTCCGAGATGGGCCAGACCATGACCGAGATCGTGGCCTACGGCACGGCCGTGGTCATCGAGCCGGGCCAGTCCGGGTACGAGCAGGCGCGCTGAGCGCGGCCGGACCGGCGAGACGGGCAATGGGCAGCACCGATCTCTCGCAGCTGCTGCGCGGCGCGCTGGGGATCGCGGGCGGGCTCGGGTTCCTGTTCGGGCTCGTGGTCATCGCGGCCGGCGAGCCGGTGGGCGGTTCATGGCTCCTCATCCCCAGCGCCATCCTGATCCTGATCGCGCTGTACGAGCAGACCCGGTACCGGGCGCACCCCGAGGAGGGGGCGGCTGCTCGCCCCAACCCGCCGCCGGGGCCACCGTGGAGCCCGCGGCCTCCGGCGACGCCTCCTGCGAGCCCCGGGACCGGGCGCTACGAGCGGACCGACGAGGTCTTCGACGACCCAACGACCGGCAAGCGGCTCCGGGTCTGGTTCGACCCCGCGACGGGCGACCGACGCTACACGCCGGAACCCTGAGCGCGCCATGACCGCGGTCCGTCCCCACGGCGGTCAGACGACCGGCACGCAGCGAGCGGGCCGGAGGGAGCGGCATGCGCCGGCGATGCCGTACACCAACCGCGAGCTGAGCTGGCTCGACTTCAACGCGCGCGTCCTGCACGAGGCGCTGGACGAGCGCAACCCGCTCCTCGAGCGGGCGCGGTTCCTCGCCATCTTCGCGAGCAACCTCGACGAGTTCTTCCAGGTGCGCGTCGCCGGGGTCAAGCAGCAGATGGCCGCGGGGGGCGCGCAGCGCACCCCGGACGGGCTGAGTCCGGCCGAGACCCTGCGCGCAATCCGTGCCAGGGTCCTGCCCCTGGTCGCGGACCAGTCCGACACGTGGGCGCGGGTGCGGCACGAGCTGGTCGGGCACGGGATCCGGATCGTGGGCTGGTCGGAGCGGCCCGAGCGTCACCTGGAGCTGCGCCGGCGGTTCATCGACGAGATCTTCCCGGTGCTGACGCCGCTGGCGGTCGACCCGGGCCACCCATTCCCGTACATCAGCAACCTGTCGCTCTCGCTGGCCGTGACCGTTCGCAACCCGGAGAGCGGCGAGCGCGGGTTCGCGCGGATCAAGGTCCCGCCCGTGCTCCCCAGGCTCGTGGAGGTCGGGGTCCGGACCTACATGCTGCTCGAGCAGATCATCGCAGAGAACCTCGACATCCTCTTTCCCGGCATGGAGATCATCGAGCACCACCTGTTCCGCGTGACGCGCAACGCCGACCTCGCGATCGAGGAGGACGAGGCCGACGACCTGCTGCTCGCCATCCAGGAGGAGCTGCGCCGGCGGCGATTCGGCGAGGTGGTCCGCCTCGAGGTGGAGCGCTCGATGCCGGCGGAGACGCGGGCCATCCTCGAGCGCGGACTGCAGTGCGCGCCGGAGGACGTGTACGAGGTCGCCGGGACGCTGGACCTGACGGCGCTCTTCGAGATCGCCGATCTCGACATCCCCAGCCTCCAGCTGCCCGCGTGGACCCCGGTGACGCCGGCGCGCCTGGCGCCGGCCGCCCCGGACGAACCGGTCGACGTCTTCGCCGCGATCCGCGACGGCGACATCCTGGTCCACCACCCGTACGAATCGTTCGCGCGGACCGTGCAGCGCTTCGTGGAGCAGGCCGCCGACGACCCCGACGTGCTCGCGATCAAACAGACGCTGTACCGCACCAGCGGCGACTCGCCCATCGTGCAGGCGCTGATCCGCGCCGCCGAGCGCGGCAAGCAGGTGGTGGTCCTGGTCGAGCTCAAGGCGCGCTTCGACGAGGAGGCCAACATCGGCTGGGCGCGAGCGCTCGAGCAGGTGGGCGCCCACGTGGTGTACGGGCTGGTCGGCCTCAAGACCCACTCCAAGACCATGCTGATCGTCCGCCGGGAAGGACGGGGCCTGCGCCGCTACGTCCACATCGGGACCGGCAACTACAACACCAAGACCGCCCGTATCTACGTCGATCTCGGGCTCCTGAGCTGCCGCTCGGAGCTGGGCGCCGACGTGACCGACCTGTTCAACTTCCTGACGGGCCTCTCACGCCAGCGCTCGTTCCGCCGGCTGCTGGTGGCGCCGTTCGCCCTGCGCGAGGGTGTCGTCGCGCGCATCGACCGGGAGATCGAACGCCAGGTGAGCGGTGCCGGAGGGCGCATCGTGATGAAGCTCAACGCGATCGTCGACCCGGCGGTGATCCGGGCCCTGTACCGGGCGAGCCAGGCAGGCGTGCAGGTCGACCTGCTGGTGCGGGGGATCTGCTCCCTGCGGCCCGGGCTGCCGGGCGTCAGCGAGACGATCCGCGTCCGATCGATCGTGGGTCGCTTCCTCGAACACTCGCGGATCTTCTACTTCCGCAACGGCGGCGACGAGGAGTTCTCGATCGGCTCGGCCGACATGATGGAGCGCAACCTGGATCGTCGCGTCGAGGCGGTGACACCCGTCGACGAGCCGGCCCTTCGCGAGCGGCTGCGTGACATCCTCGACGTGATGCTGCGGGACGATCGGCGCGCGTGGGAACTGGGGAACGACGGGGTCTGGCGCCGGGTCGAGACACTCGTCGCCGAGCCGGCCGGCGTCGACACGTTCGAGGTGATGATGACGACCGCGCTCGGGCTTGCCCAGGAGTCCGCGTGAGCGGCGGTACCGCGTGGGCGCGGTCGGCGGGCGCCCGGATACCGCGGGCGAACTCGTGAGCGCCGGAGACGCCGGCGTCATCTCGGCCGGGACGTTGGATGGCGCCGGGCCCGTCGCGGCTGCGCCGCCTCCCGTCGAGATCGAACTGAAGTACGACGTCACGGACCGCGCCCTGCTGGATCCGCTACTCGAGGCGCCGGCGCCTGCGGGATTCGCGGGCGGCGAGTGGCACGAGACGCTCGTCGACGACCGTTACGTGGACACGGCGGGACGGGCGCTGGAGCGCGCGGGGTACGCGGCCCGGATCCGGGAACGCGGCGACCGCAGGATCCTCGGCCTCAAATCGCTGACGCCGGCGGTCGGCGCGGTCCACCGCAGGGAGGAGCTCGAGGCACCGGCCGGTGAGGGGATGGATCCGCGCACGTGGCCAGCCAGCGATGCGCGCGACCTGTTGCTCCGGACGATTGGCGACGCACCGCTGCAGGAGCGGTTCCAGGTCAGGCAGCGGCGCCGGGTGCGCGAGGTGAGCGGCGACGAGGGAGCCGTAGAGATCAGCGCGGACGAGGTGGAGGTGCTGCGGGACGGGCGCCCGCTGGGCACGTACTCTGGGGTCGAGGTGGAGCTGCGGCGGGGCGACGAGGCGATCCTCGGTCGCCTGGCCATCGCACTCGAGGCGACCGGCGGGGTCCGCGCGGCGTCCGGCTCCAAGTTCGAGACGGCCCGGGAACTGGCCGAGGGTGCCGCTCCGAGGGCAGGCCGGTCGCGCGCGAGACCGGCCTCGGAGCGGGCCGCGCCAGCGACGGGTGCCGAAGCGCCGGCGGCGGAGGGTGGCGCGCCGGCGACGGGTGCCGAAGCGCCGGTGGCGGTCACGGGCACCGAGTCCGGGCTGCTTGCAGCGGAGCCGGCGTCGGGCGCCGTCGAGCCGGCCCACCGGACGAGATCCGAGGCCGCCGAGCGGCTCCTCCTCTCGGTTGGCAAGTCGCCCGGCGTGGCCGCCGACGACCCCTTCGCCGAGGCGGGGCGCAAGGTGCTCCGCTTCCACCTGGCGCGCATGCTCGCGGTGGAGGCCGGGACACGTTCGTCGGAGAACGCGGAGGACCTGCACAAGATGCGGGTCGCGACCCGCCGGATGCGGGCGGCATGGCGCGTCTTCGGGGACGGATTCCGCCGTGGCCGCGTTCGACGGTCCGTCGGCGGCCTGCGGACGCTGGCCGGAGACCTGGGAAGCGTCCGCGATCTCGACGTCCTGATCGACGCGCTGGAGGCCCACGCGGCGGGGCTCGATCCCGCGGAGCGCGCCGCGCTGCGGCCACTGGGGGACGCCTGGCGGGTCGAGCGCGACCGGGCGCGCACGGCGCTTCTCCGGTACCTCGACTCGGCCGCCTACCGGAAATTCGTCGAGGAGCAGCTCGCGTTCGTCGAGGACGTCGGCCGGGACGTGATCCCCGCCGGGCCGACCGATCCGCGGCGCGTCCGAGACACGGCTCCCAGCCGGCTCTGGACGGCGTACGAAGGCGTCCGTGCGTACGACGCGGTCCTGCGGTGGGCCGATCTCGCCACTGTCCACCAGCTGCGGATCGCGGGCAAACGGCTCCGGTACGCGGTGGAGTTCTTCCGCGAGCCACTCGGTCCCGACGCGGCGCTGTTGATCGAACGCGTCACCGTCCTCCAGGACCACCTCGGCATGCTCCACGATGCCGATGTCGCCGCCGGGCTGGCACGCTCATTCCTGGTCGAGCGATCCGCCGCGCTCTCACCGGCCTCGGTCGACGCCGTGGGGCGGTACCTGGCGGACCGCGAGCGCGAGACGGCGCGCCTGCGCCGGACGATCGGTCCGGCGTGGCGTCGCATCACCTCGATCGAGTTCAGGCGGGCGCTCGGCCGGGCGGTCGCGCAACTCTGACGGGCACCCGCCGGCGCGCTGTCTCAGACCGGCCGGTCGGTCGGCGATCCCTCGTACCCCGGGCCTGAGTGAGGCCATTCGGTCCGCGCCTGCGCCCCCGGTCC
>JAJYJR010000408.1 GCA_021789355.1 Chloroflexota bacterium
CCCTGATCTTCGGGGACGTGCAGTGGGGCAACAAGGAGAAGCTCCCCGAGCACGCCCTGCTCAACCTGATCGGCGCCTTCGCCACCCTCGACCTGCACCCCTCGCGCGTCGGCCACGACGTCCTCGGTGCCGCCTACGAGTACCTGCTCCGCCAGTTCGCCGACGCCTCGGGCAAGAAGGCGGGTGAGTTCTTCACCCCCCGCTCGGTGGTGCGCCTGCTCACCAAGATCCTCGACCCGGGGCCCACCGACACCGTGTACGACCCCGCGGTCGGGTCGGGCGGCATGCTCATCGAGGCGGCGGCGGAGGTGCTGGAGGCCGGGGGCTCGGTGGCCCAGATGCGCTTCTTCGGCCAGGAGGTGCAGCTCACCACCAGCGCCATCGCGCGCATGAACCTCTTCCTCCACGACATCGAGGATGCGAAGGTGAAACGCGGCGACACGCTGCGCGACCCGAAGTTCCTCGATGCCGCGGGGCACCTCGACCGCTTCGACGTGGTGATCACCAATCCCCCGTTCAGCCTGAAGAACTGGGGCGCCGAGGTGTGGGCGCACGACCCCTGGGGCCGCGCCGCCTGCGGGCTGCCACCCGCCTCCTTCGGCGACTACGGCTGGGTGCAGCACATGGTGGCCTCCATGCGCCCGCTCACCGGACGGGTCGGGGTGGTGATGCCGCACGGGGTGCTCTTCCGGGGCGGCGCCGAGGCGCAGATCCGCGGGTGCCTCATCCGATCCGACCAGTTGGAGGCCGTGATCGGGCTGCCGCCCAACCTCTTCTACTCGACCTCGATCCCGGCCTGCCTGCTGATCTTCCATGCCACCAAGGCACCGGAGCGCCGCGGTCACATCCTCTTCGTGGATGGCTCAAAGCGGTTCGAGAAGGGCCGCAACCAGAACCGCATGCGACCCGAGGACGTCGAGCTGATCCTCGCCGCCTACCGGAGCGGGGCCGAGCAGGATGGGTCCGACGGGGTCGGCGTCCGCCTCGTGCCCTACGCCGAGATCGGGGCCAACGGCTGGGACCTCAACATCGGCCGGTACATCCGTGGGGCGGCAGCCGAGGTGCTCGAAGTCGAGACCGCGCTGGCCGAGCTGGCCGAGGCGCAGCAAGCCTTGCACGAGGCCGAGGAGCGCCTGGCCGAACGGCTTCGAGAGGCGGGCTATGCGTGACGGGTGGCGAACGGTCCGACTCGGGGAGTTGTTCGAGCGGACGAAGGTACGGCTCGGAGCGCACCAAGTAGAGCCTCCTGTGCTGTCGTTGTCGAAATACGACGGTGTGATCCCCGCGTCCGAGTACTTTGACCGCCGGATCGCCTCTGCCAGTCTCGACGACTACAAGGTGCTCCCGCCGGGAGACTGGGCCTATTCCACCATTCACATAGACGAGGGCTCGATCGGGAGGAACAACCTGGCGGTCCCTGGTGTCCTCAGCCCGATGTACACAACGATGCGGTGGGTGAGCCCTAGCAATGACCCGAGGTTCTTCGAGTTGATCCTCCGATCGCCTTCGACTCTGTCGGCATACCGCGTCAACGCCCAGGGAACTGTGAACCGCCGTCGGAGCCTCGCGTTCGACGCGTTCTCTCGGATTGAACTGGACGTTCCTCCGCTCACCGAGCAGCGCCGCATCGTCGATCTGATCGGGGCGCTGGATGAAGCCTTGGAGGCCGTCGGGGGGGCGCGTCGCGCGCTGGGGGTCACGCGTCAGGCAGTGGCGGCGGACATGCTGAACGTGATGGGCGCCCGCCGTGTTGCCCTGAAGCACATCGCGTGTCCCAAAGGACTGATCGGCGGGCCCTTCGGGTCGTCCCTCGTCTCGAAGGACTACACAGCCACGGGGGTACCCGTCATCCGGGGCGCCAACCTCTCCAATGGATCGAGGTTCATCGGCGGCGAGTTCGTGTACGTGTCACCGGCTAAGGCAGCCTCCCTGAGCCGCAACCTTGCGGGACCCGGCGACATCATCGCGACTCAACGCGGCACGCTCGGGCAGGTGGCGCTCGTCCCGCCACAACCGGACAGGACCTACGTGGTTTCCCAGAGTCAGATGCGCTTGCGCGTCGATCCGCGCTCGGCACTGGCGGCGTACGTCTACGTCGCGCTATCCACCGACGCTGTTCGTGACGAGATCCAGTCGCGAAAGATCGCGACCGCCAACCCCCACATCAACCTTGGCGTCTTCGGCGCCATCGAGATCCCTCTCCCAGACCTCGATACACAGGCGCGCGTCGCGGGCGTGGTCCTGGCCATCGAGGACGCACAGGCTGCGACAGCGCGGGAGGAGGGGGGCATTCACGCGCTGCGAGCCGCCATGCTCGCCGACCTCCTCTCCGGCAACCACGAGATCCCCGAGTCCTACGATCGCTTCCTCGACGGCGCGGCATGAGTGAGATCGCCGAGACCGCGGTCCAGGAGGCGCTCGTCGAGCGCCTGACGCGGCCCGACCTCGGCTGGCACGTCATGCCGGGCAACGCGCTCGATCGGCCGACGGATAGCGTGCTCGTGGAGTCGGAGGTGGCGGCGGCCCTGCGCCGCCTGAACCCGGCCATCGCGGCGCATCCGGAGCGGGTCGACGAGGTGCTGCCGCGCCTGCGGGCGGCCATCCTGGCCGTGGCGGATGACGGTTTGGTCGAGGCGAATCGCCGGCTGACCGAGTGGCTGCGCGGCACCCAGACCATCCGCTTCGTGGGCACCGACGACTTCGTGCCGGTGCATCTCCTCGACTTCGCGAGCCCGCGGGCCAACGCCCTGGTGGTCTCCACCGAGGTGACCTATCACCCGGGGACCGAGGAGCGCCGCTACGACCTGGTCCTGTGGGTGAACGGCTTCCCGCTCGTGGTGGGCGAGACGAAGACCCCGGTGAGCCGCTCGCGCTCCTGGCTCAACGCGGCGGGGGACATCCACGGGGTGTACGAGACGAAGACCCCCGGGTTCTTCGTGCCCAACGTGCTCTCCTTCGCCAGCGAGGGCAAGGACTTCCGCTACGGCGCGGTGCGCCAGGCGCCCGAGCTCTGGCTGCCCTGGGGCCGCACCACCGATCCGCTGACCCTGCCCGGGTTGGCCGGCGTGCTCCACTCGGCGAGCCTACTGCTCGCGCCGGAGCTCCTCCTCGACATCCTGCGCACCTACACGCTCTACTCGCGCCGCAGCTCCACCGCCGGCGGCTACACGGCCAAGATCGTGCCCCGTTACCCGCAGGTCGAGGCGGTGGAGGCGATCGTGGCCCGCTGCCGCGACCCGCGCCGCCGGCAGGGCCTGGTGTGGCAGCACCAGGGCTCCGGCAAGACCCTGGTGATGGCCTTTGCCGCCGCCAAGCTGCGCCAGCAGGCGGACCTCGACGCCCCCACCATCCTGGTCGTGCTCGATCGCCTGGATCTGATCGAGCAGACCATCGGCGAGTTCGCCTCGGTGGGCCTGCCGGGGATGCAGGTGGCCGAGACCAAGGAGGACCTGCGCCGCCTGCTGCGCGAGGATGCCCGGGGGGTCATCGTCACCACCATCTTCCGGTTCGCCGATGCAGGACTCCTCAACGACCGCGCCAACATCGTGGTGCTGGTCGACGAGGCCCACCGCACGCAGGAGGGCCGCCTGGGGACCGACATGCGGACCGCCCTCCCCAATGCGCGCTTCATCGGCCTCACCGGCACGCCCGTCTCCACTGCTGACCGCAACACCTGGGCGACCTTCGGGGACCCCGCCGATCCCGAGGGGGTGCTCAATCACTACACGGTCGAACGCTCGATCGCCGACGGGGCCACGCTGCCCATCCACATCGAGACGCGCCTGGTCGACTTCCACGTGGATCACGAGGCGCTCGACGAGGCGTTCGCCGAGCTGGCGCAAGCCGAGACGCTCGACGAGGACGAGCGGGGGTATCTGGCCAGGCGCGCCTCCCGGGTCGACCAGTACATGAAGACGCCGGCGCGGGTCGCCACCGTCTGCGCCGACATCGTGGCGCACTACCGCCGCCGGGTGGAACCGCTGGGGCTCAAAGCCCAGGTGGTGGCCTTCGATCGCGAGCTGTGCGTGCGCTACCTCGACGAGATCCGCGCCCACCTGCTCCCGGGGGAGGAGGCCGAGGTCGTGATGACCACCGCCAAGGACGACCCGCCCGAGTGGTCGGTCTTCGACCGGGAGCGCGCGGCGGAGATCGCCCTGCGCGACCGCTTCCTCGATCCCGCCGATCCGCTCCGGTTCCTCGTCGTGACGGCCAAGCTGCTGGCCGGGTTCGACGCCCCCGTCGAGGGGGTGATGTACCTCGACAAGCCGCTGCGCGCCCACACCCTCTTCCAGGCCGTGTGCCGCACCAACCGCCGGTTCACCAACCCGCGCACGGGGCAGGAGAAGCTCTTCGGCCTGGTGGTCGACTACGTGGGTCTGGGTGCTGATCTCGCGAAGGCCGTGGCCATCCGCAACGACGGGCGCAAGGCGCGCCTGCCGGCCGAGGTGGCCGAACTCGTCGACATCCTCGGCTCCTGGGTGGAGGAGGCCCTCGCACCCTTCGCCGGCGTGGACCGCTCGGCGGCGGGCTACGAGCAGCTCCTGGCGGCGCAGGAGCGCGTGGCCAACGCGGATGCCCGCGAGCGGTTCGCCGAGTCCTTCCTGCGCTGCGAGGGCCTCTTCGAGTTCCTCTGGCCGGCCGAACTGCCGGTCTCCGTGGAGGCCGACTACCGCTGGCTGGCGCGGGTGTACGACTCGCTCCAGCCCACCGCCGACCCGAACGCCCTGCTCTGGCATCGCCTGGGCACCAAGACCGCGGAGCTGCTCGGCGAGTACGTCACCGACTTCCGGGTCGATGCCGGGGCCCTCGATGCGATCGCCATCGACGCCGACACCTTCGGCGCGCTCCAGCAGCTCGACCTGTTCCCCGAGGGGACCGGGATCGGCGGCCCGGCCCCCAGCGTGGACCAGGTGCTCGACACGCTGGAGGGACGCCTGCGCCGCAAGCTCGCCGGTCCTGCCGTGCATCCGGTCTGGCGCACCCTGGCCGAACGGCTGGAGGAGCTGCGCCGGACCCGCCTGGCCGGGGCCCGCGACTCGGTGGAGTTCCTGAAGCACCTGCTCGATCTCGCCCGCCAGATCGTGGGCGCCGAGCGGGCCGAGGCCGATGGCCGCCTCGACGGCTTCCAGGTGCTCGATCCCGACCGCGGGGCGCTCACCCAGATCCTCGCCGAGTACGCCCCGCCGGGGACCCCCGTGATCATCGAGCACGTGGCCGAGGAGATCGACGCCATCGTGCGGCCCATCCGCGGCACCGGCTGGCAGGAGAGCCAGCCCGGCGACCGCGAGGTTCGCCACCAGCTCCGGCTCGTCCTCAGCAAGAGCGGCCTCCCCGCCACCGGCGACCTGTATGACCGCGCGTACGCCTACGTGCGGGAGCACTACTGAGGACCCATCGCTCGTCAGGGATAAGGGCACGAGATGAGTGAGGATCTGCATCGCTTCTGCTCCCGATGCGGCACGCCACGGACCGGCCACATGCCCTACTGCGCACAGTGCGGCGCGCCATTCGATGGCCCCCCACAGGGCCCGAGCGACTCGCACGAGTCGAACAGAGGTGGAGGTGGGCGCGGCTTTCTCGGGCTGCTGCTCGTGATCCTGGGCGGGGTCGTCCTGTTCCTGCCGCTGAGCCAGTCGGGGGGCGGGGCGACGGACTACTGGCAGGCGCATGACCTGTGCTCCAGCGGCATCGGGATCCTCGGTTCGGCCCTGTCGGGTTCCTTCGCCT
>JAJYJR010000409.1 GCA_021789355.1 Chloroflexota bacterium
GCGGGCCGCCGGCGCGGCGGCCAGCTGCCGCTCGCGCGCGCCGTCAAGCGTGCCGCCCGCCGCTCCATCGCCTCGGCGCCCCTCGGCCGCTGCGCCGCCAGCGGCGGGGGGTGCGTCCCGACCCGGCCGGGCTCCCGCGATGCCGGATCCTCGCCGGCGCTCGGTGCGCCAGCCACTGGCCTGGCTGTGCTGCGATCGGGTGGGGCAATGGGTGGTCCTGCTCGTCGTGGCGACGTGCGTGGCGGGCCTGTCCCCGGCGTTCGGGGTTGCCGCCCCGGACGGTCCGGCCTTCGTGGCCCGCATGACCGGCGGCTGGCTGGTGCTCGGGGCCCTCCTCACTCGCAACCTCGACAACCCCTTGGGCGACCTGGTGCGCGCGACGGCGCGCCTCGCTCGATGGCTGCTCCTGCGCGTCATCGCCGCCTGACCGATCCGGGTCCGACGGGGCCAGGCCGTCCGTGGCGCGTGCTGGCACCGCGGTCCCGCGTCTGGCCCTTGACGGCCCAGGCGTTCCGCCGACAGTGCGCCGGCGATCGGCGAGGCCCGGTCGCGGAGCGAAGGAGCGCGGGAGCGATGCTGTCGGTGGCGCGCAGCGGCCGTCTGTTCGGTGGTCGCGTGACCTGGACCTGTGATGACCCGGCCTGCCCGAGCGTCGAGCGCCACGAGGCGCGCGAGGCCGGCGTGGACCTGCCCGCCGGGTGGCTGCGCACGCACGATGGCCGCCACGCCTGTTCGCTGCGCTGCTGGACGCGGCTCAATGCGGCGGGGGCAACCCTGACTCGGCCTTGGGACCCGCCGCGGGCGGCCTGACCCGCGGCCGTCGCGGCCGGGCTCGGGTGGCTGGCATCACTGGGTGAAGGCGCGCCGATGCACGCACAGCGCTCGCAGGTTCCCTTGGAGGATGCGCCGGCGCCGCGCCGTGCGCGCGAGGCTTCACGATCGGGGTTCCTGTGCGCAGAGGACGAATGCTTGGTGGGTGTCCGTGGCTCCCGGAGCCCTTGACGTGCCGCCGGAGCTGCCCAGGCTTGAGGATGCGTGGGCGGCAGCGGCCGTCCATCAGCGCGGCTTGGGCATCGGGGCTGGAGGCGGGCGGCGATGTCGATCCGGGTGACCGTGGAGCTGCGGCCCTACGGCACGGGCGAGCCCGAGACGATCGCGGTGCTCGAGATCGGCAACCGCGACCCGAGCGGCCAGATCTGCGACTACGACTATCGCGTCGGCGCGCCCGCCCCTGACGACGCCCACCTCGTCTTCGCGCCCTGGTATCGCCTGCGTGGCCATGACCGGCGCGAGGGTATCTGGGTGCTCATCGGCCAGATCCTCGCGCGGCGCGCCGCCGGTGACGAGGAGCCGTCCAGCTACGCGGGACAGTGACGACGTCGCGCCGGTGGTGCAACTGACTGCACGCCAAGAGACCCCCTGCGTGGCGCATGCTCAGGCAGTGGGAGCTCGTTGGGTGACCTGCTCGGGCCGTCCGGACGGTGAGGATCCCTGTTCGGGGCGGACAGCACAACCGGGCGAGGGTGGATCAGTGCAGATGCGCGTCGACGCGCAGCGGGACGGCCGTCAGGCGCCGACCGGCGAGAACGCGTTCAGCACTACCACCCCCACCACGATCAGGGCGATCCCGACCAGCCGCGGGCCGTCCAGCCCTTCCCCGTACACGAGCCAACCTATACCTACGATCGCGGCGGTCCCCAGGCCCGACCAGATCGCGTAGGCGACTCCGAGCGGGATCCTCTGGAGGCTGAGGGAGAGCAGGTAGAACGAGACGGCGTAGCCGCCGATCACGAGGGCCAGCGGGATGGGGCGGGTGAGACCGTCCACCGCCTTGAGCGACGCTGTCGCAACGACCTCGCTGCCAATTGCCCCCAGCAGGAGCAGCAGCGCGCCGGAGGGCATGCTGCTCAGGCGGGTCCGGCAAGGAGCAAGCGAGCTGTCCTCGCCGACGCGCGCTCCCGACCGGCGTCCTGCCTGCGCGCCGGCGCCTCTGGCATGAGGTGCAGGCTCACCAGGCCCATGACCTCGTCGACTGCCCCCAGGAGGATGTGATCAGCGGGTGGCCCATGCTGGAGCATGACATGAGTATAGGGAGGCCCCCCGAGACGGACCGGGCTGGTTTCCGGCGGGCTCATGCAAGCGCCTCCGCGGGCCCGAGCACGGGCTGGATCACGCCGAAGTCAGCCGACGCCCCCAGGACGCGCACAAGGCGTCCTTGGTGGCGCGTGCCTCGAGGTGTAGCGCGACGTCGGGGCGGACGGCCGGCAGCGGGTGGAGGCAGCGGCGCTCGGCCGCGCAGCGCTCGCTGACCCGGGGGCCCGTGCGCCGTGGGCGCCCGAGGGCCACCAGTCGAGCTGCACGATCAAGGCATTCGGCCTCGTGGGCGGCCCGAGGGTGCCTTCCGAACCTGAACCCGGCGGGAGGTGTTCACGTTTCGGCCGGCGTCGACACTTCAGCTACGTCGGAAATGGAGGCTGCTCGCCTCCATGCCCCGCTACGCGCTCTGCGCCTTCCCCGCCTTCGCCGGATTGGCCGAGCGGCTGGGCCGGCGGGGCACCCTCGCCCTCGCGCTCGTCTTCGCCTTGGTCCAGGGGCTCTTCGTCAGCTGGGCCTTCGTCTATCCCCACGTCTAGCCACCGTGAGCGGTGGAGCTCGGGCGGGATGCAGCGGGCGCCCGCACGGTAGCCGCATGGCCCTATGCGGAGCGTCGACCCCGGGCGATACTGGCCGCGCCCCCGGAACGGGGTGGGCCTGGCGATGCGCCCGGGGCACCGGTTCCCGAGGCCTGAGGTGCACGCGCATGCCACCCGCGATCCGCCATCCGACGCCCCCCGCTCCCTCTCCGGCGGTCGAGGCCGCCACGGCCACGACCTACCGACGCGCGGCGGGCCAGCGCTGCTGGGTCTGCAACGCGCCCGACAGCGAGCCGGTGCGCCTGCAGCGCCGCGCCGGGACCCGCTGGGTCGGGGCGGGCACCGTGCGGCTGTGCACCGCCTGCCTCACCGCCCTCTGCACGCCGCGCCTGGTGCGCCAGCTCGACCTGGGCCGTGCCGCGTCGGGGCCGCCTGCGCCGACGCCCGAGGCAGCGTCGGGGGCGTCGCCCGCGCCGACGCGGGACGCCCCCGACGAGCCCCCGCCCCTCACCCTGCTCAAGGGCGCCTGAGATCGATCACCCCGCCTCCTCGGCCGCGGGCCGCCCATAGATCACCAGCAGGTGCCACAGGTCCTTGAGGCGGGTGAGCGGGTCCTCGGCATCCTCCCAGGGCTGCCACGCGGCCGGCTCGCGGACCACCGAGACGGCGGCCCGCCCGATCGCCGCGGCGTCGAGGTGCGTGCCGTCCGCCGCGAACCGCTCGATCACCATGCCCGCGAGCCGGGCCGCCCGGCCCGCCGCGCAGAAGTCGCGCCAGCGCCGCGGCTCGGGTGCCGGGGGCACCGTGGTCGGGATCGCGTCGGCGGTGAGCCGGCTGCCGGCATGCCACCCCACGCGCAGGCCGTGGCGCCGGGCGGCCGCCAGGAGCGCGTCACCGGGGGCCGTGCCCCGGAACGACGGATCGAGCACCACCGCCTCGACGTCGGTCTCCAGCGCGATGGGGCCGTGGATCTGCGCCTCGATGTAGCCGTCGAGGGCATGGCTCATCACCGGCACCGCGAATGCGCCGTCCCCGGAGTCCAGCAGGCGGCCGACCAGCGCGGCGACGGTGAGGGGGCGCCCCAACGCATCGCCCCGCGCGATTCGCTCGAGGAGCCCCGCCAGCACGGGCTCGAGGCGCTCCAGCACCCCGCCGTCCTCGGGCAGCAGGACGCTGTCGCCCACGAAGAAGGTGGCGCGCTCCAGGGCCGACGGGGCCAGGCGCAGGTGGCAGGAGCCGAAGCGGGGACAGGCGCCGTTGGCGAAGCCCAGCAGATCGAGGCCCGCGTAGCGGGGGCGCTCGGCGGACGTGACGCCGCGCGCCTGGTACGCGCCGCCGAAGAGCCGCGCCTCCCAGCGGTCCCGTTCGCCCCCCGGGTAGGCGGTCAGACCGCCGTTCGAGATGCGGGTTTCGAACTGGCTGCGGTAGACCCCGTCGGTGGCGAGGGCGACGGCCACCGGGCGGCCATCGCTGGCCACCCGATCGGGGTGGAAGTTGACGGTCACGCTCGCCACCCGCCGGAGCCCGGCGCAGAGCGCGTCCGGGTCGGCCGCGATCCCGGCCTCCCGCAGCACCCGGCGGATGCGGGCGAGGTCGCGCCGACGGGTGCGCGCCGCCCGCGCGCGGACGTGCGCCAGGGCCGCCCGGTTGGCGGCGCTCAGCGCGCTCGCCGAGCGGATCGGCGGGGTATCGGTCATGCGCGCACCTGGATGGCGTCGGAGGTCGGGACGGCTGACGGTGAGTGTAGGCGAGCGCCGCGTGGCGCTGCCCGAGAGGAGACGGCGCAGGTGCCGCGCGTGCCCCTCCGCAGCCGGGCGGTGGTCCCACGCGATCACCCGCCACGAGTACCGTGAGCCGGTGCCGTGCGCGAGCGAGAGGGGAGCACAGGCCGCGCGCGACGCGTCGGTGGGCCGCCCGACCGTCCGGCTGCTGTGATCGCTCGCGTCGGAGGCTGCGCCCTCCGTCCGGCACTCGGTCGTCGTGCCCGCTGGTGGTCCGCGGTCGCATGCCGCCCGAGGGCGCCCCGCGTCGGGTCCCGCCGGCCGGCGTAGCATGGAAGTCCGACCCGCGGCGCACGGGTCTGCTGACCCTCGCCCGGGCGGAGGAGGGGTGCGCCATGAAGGCGTTTCTGGTGGCCACCGAGGATCGACCGGGAGAGCTCGCGCGGATCGGCGAGGCGATGGGCGCGGCCGGCGTCAACATCACCGCGCTCGGCGGCTTCGTCAGCGAGGGGAGCGGGCTCATCGGCTTTCTCGCCAGCGACGAGGCCGGCGCCCGGGGGGCCCTGCACGCGGCTGGCATCGAGGCCCGCGAGCTCGACGTCCTGCCCATCGCGCTGGCGGACGCGCCGGGGGCGCTGGGCAAGGCCGCCCGCAAACTCGCCATGGCCGGGATCAACGTCGAGTTCATCCTCTCCACCGGGGTGCACCACGGCACGGGGGCGGGCGTGCTGGCCGTCAGCGACGCCCGGAAGGCCCGCTCGCTGCTGGGCGATCTGGTGGTCGAGGCATAGCCGCCGCGCCGCCGCTCGCAGCGGATCCACCCATGGACATGTTCAGCCGCTGCGCCGATCCGATGCTGCCCGGCGACGAGGTGGTCGCGGTGCAGCCCGCGGAGTGGTCCGATGGCGCGGCGCACGGCCGCGTGGTGCGGCGCTGGCACGCCTGCCCGGACCTGCTGGTCGTGGCGTGGGAGCACGCGCCGCCCTTCCAGCGCGAGGCGATCATCCCGCGCCGCGACCTGCGCCACGAGGGGCGCTGTCCGGAGCGCCTGCGGCCCGGCGAGCGGGTGCGCGTCGCGCGCACCGGTGCCGCGCTGCCCCGTGGCACGACGGGACGCCTCATCGCCGTCAACCCGGAGGGCTGGGCCGTGGTCGTCCCTGACGGGTCCGTCGACACCGTCGCCCGCGTGTGGCACGCCGACTTGGAGCGTGGGTAGCGGGACGCGCGTGACGTGGCGGCACGCGATGGGCGAGCGGGTCCGTGGCTGCGTGCAGGCGCACGCTCGCCAGGCGCCTCGATCATGCCCCTCCCGCCACGGACGGGCGCCACGGAGCGCTCAGAACAGCTCCCGGCGGTAGGGCGCGTC
>JAJYJR010000410.1 GCA_021789355.1 Chloroflexota bacterium
GAGGTGCTCGCCAGCTACGGCATCACGCCGGGATCGATGGGCTGCGAGATCCGCTCGATCATGGCGACGGTCGAGCTCGGCGAGGTGCGCCCGGGCGTGCCGGTCTTCATGGACCGGGCCGCGTTCGAGGGCGCCGACCTGATCGTGCCGATCAACCGGGTCAAGCCGCACACCGACTTCACCGGCGAGATCGAGAGCGGCCTCGCCAAGATGATCGCCATCGGTCTCGGCAAGCAGAAGGGCGCCGACACGTTCCACCGCCAGGGGTTCGCCACGTTCCACGAGCTGATCCCGGCGGTCGCGGCCTACACCCTGGCGCACGCGCCCATACCGTTCGGCCTGGCCCTCGTCGAGAACGGCCACGCCCGCCTGGTGCACCTCGAGGCGGTTCCTGCCGGCCGCATCGCCGAGCGCGAGCGCGAGCTGCTCCGCCTGGCTCGCGGCGCCATGGCCCGCCTCCCGCTTCGCGCCATCGACGTGCTGGTGCTCGATCGCATCGGCAAGGACATCAGCGGCCTCGGCATGGACTCCAACGTGGTCGGTCGCTACTACAGCGGGCCCACCGGCATCCCGCCCGCGGTCCAGCGCATCGTGGTCCGCGACCTGACCGCGGAGACCGAGGGCAACGCGGTGGGCATCGGCATGGCCGACGTGGTGCTCCGGCGCGTGGTCGAGCGGATGGACCAGCGCAAGACGTACGTGAACTGCATCACCGCCAAGACGCCGGAGGGGGCCCGGGTGGCGCTGACGGTGGATACCGACCGGGAGGCCCTGGCGGTGGCGCTCGCCTGCTGCCTGCGGGTGGTCCCGGCGGACGCGAAGATCGTGCGGATCCGCGATACCAAGCACCTCGATCTCCTCTACGTGAGCGCGCCGGCCCTCGACGAGCTGCTCGCCACCGGCACCTGCGAGCTGCTCGAGCCGCCCCACCCGATCCGCTTCGATGAGGCGGGCATGTTCGCCGAGGGCGGACCGTGGGGCGGCGCTTCCGGGTGACGCGCGGGTCTGCGCGACAGATCGCCGGGCGGCTCGACCTCGCCCGACGGCGCTCGCTCGAGGCGCTCCTCGGCGACCAGGTCGTCGAGCTCAGGGACGCGACGCCACCATGGGCGACCGGTACCCGGACGTGCATCGTGACGCTGGGTGGCGGCGACCGCGTGGTGGCCCAGTGGATGCACGATCGTCGCGCCCTGGCCCGACGCCTGCGGATGGGGCGGAAGCTGCCCCTGGCTGCGCCCTGGATCCCGGTGGCCGAGCTGCTCGGTGGAGACGCCGGCGCCCAGGACCCGTTCCTGGTCACCCGCTTCGTCCCCGGCGAGTCCGGGCAGGGGCTGCTGGACGATGAGGAGGCGGCGGTGCTGCTCGGGCGGCGCATGGGCGAGCTCGCCCATGCCCTCGCCGGTGTGCCCACCCGCGGCCTGCGGCTCTCGACCCTGTGGGGCGACCCGGAGCGACTGGCGACCGCCGGTCGCCGCTGGCTGACCGACAGCCGGCCGACCCTTGGCACGGCAGGCTCGGCCGCCGTGGAGCGTCTGCTGGACCGCGTGCCGGCCGAGCTGGGCGGGGCGCGGCCTGTGTTCGCGCACGGCGACCTCGCGCCGGTAAACGTGCTCCTCCGCGAGGGAGTGCCGGTCGCGCTGCTGGACTTCGAGCGGGCCCGGGTGGCCCACCCGCTCTTCGACGCCGCCTGGTGGCGCTGGATCGTGCGCCACCATCACCCGGAGCGGTGGGACGCGGCCGGCCCGGCGTTCTTCGCCGCCGCCGGCCTCGCGCCCGAGGAAGCCACCGTGGCGCGCCTGGACCTCCTGGCCGTCCTGCAGCTCCTGGAGATGCTCCACGGCACGCCCCGGGGGCAGGTCGCGGCCCGGGCCGAGTGGGCGGCACGGCTGCTCGGGCAACTCGGGCGACGGCCGCGCGGCTGAGGCAGTCCCCGGCCGGGGTCCATCCGCGGCGTTCCGTGACCGAAGCCTCTGGCAGCGCGGCGGGCGATGCGCCACTATTCGTCCCGGCAACACACGCTGGAGTCGCTGGGAGGCAGGGTGGGATGTCGCTCGCCGAGGGACGCGCCGCGTCCGCCGTGCGGCGCACGTGGCGCCAGGAGCAGCACGAGATCGCGCAGGTCGTCGCCCGGATCATCCAGGTGGCGGACGGAGCGGGCGACGTCGTCGTCGCGCTCGGCGGAGGAACGGCGCGTGGACTGCTCGACACGATCGAGCAGCACGTCCTCCCGTACCTTGACTGGGAAGAGACGATCTGCCACCCGGTGATCGACCGCGTGGCCGGCACGCCGCGGGCCAGCGGCCCGCTGCGCCTGCAGCTGGAGCAGGTCCGCGACCGGATCCTGCTGGTGGAGGCGGATTGGGCTCTGCTGCGGCACGCGCCGACGCGGGGGCAGCTCCGCGCCATACGGGCGCATCTCCGCGACCTCGCGGCCGCGCTGCGTGCGCACCTGGAGCAGGAGGACCGGATCCTCGCGCCGATGCTCGGGGCGGCGAGTGCCTGAACTCGAGCCGGTGTCCCGGATCTCCGCTTGCCGGTGCCGATGATCCGCACCGATCCAAACGTCCGCGCCTTCCACGCCCGGCTGCTCGCGACGCCGTGCTGCGCGGCGCTCGTCGAGCACGGCCGGCTGGACGCCGCACTCTCCAGCCCGGTCGGCATCGTCTTCGTGCTGCGCGCCGACGGGCTCGAACTTCGACCTCTGGTGACGCGCGTGCACGCCGCCGGGAAGCTCGTCGCCGTCCACCTGGACCTCATCGACGGCGTTCGCCCCGATCGGGCGGGCGTGCGGTGGCTCGGCCACGCCGGGGCCGACGCGGTGATCAGCTCGCACGGCCAGCTCATGCCGGCCATCCGCCACGAGGGGATGGTCGCGATCCACCGGCTGCTGCTGGTCCGCCGCGGTCTCCTCGGCGCCGCGCTTGCCGCCACGTCCAGGTCGGGAGCGGACATCGTGGAGGTGCTGCCGGGCGTGATCCTCCCCGAGGTCAGGGCGCTCCTGCCCTCGCCTGGCGTGCCGCTGCTCGCCGGAGGGTTCATCCGGAACGAGGAGCAGGCACGTGCCGTGCTCGCCGCCGGTGCCATCGGGGTGACCACCAGCGCCGAGAACCTGTGGGCGGTGGACCTGAGGTGAGCCAGCCGTGCGCCTCCTGACACCGGTGTTCGTGGCCACGAACGGCCGCGAAGCGGTCGTGCCGCCCCAGGGTCTCGAGACCGGCGTCCTGCTGCGCGATCTCGACCTGATGACGCTGATCGCGGCCGCGGGCACGGCGTCGACGACCCTGGCAGTGGACCTCGACAGCGTCGAGGGGCTCAACGCCGACGCGACCGCCGCCCGGTTCCTGGCCGTGGAGCTGGGGGTCGATGTGGTCATCACGCGTCGCCCCGCGGTGGCGAGTCGCGTGGCCGCGCTCGGTCGGATCGCCCTCCTCCACGTCTTCGCGTTCGACTCGACGGGCCTCGCCCGGTCGCTCGAGGGTCATCCCCGGGAACCGGGGATCGGGACGGTCCTGTCACCCGGACCCGTGCTGGACCATCTTCCGGTCGCCGAGGTGGAGCGACTGCCTCGGCCGCTGATGGCGTATGGGTTCGTCGAGACCGCGGACCGGGCGTGGGCCCTGCTGGAGTGTGCCGACAGCGTCGTGGTCCGGCCGGCGTGTGCGGTGGAGATGGCTCTTGACAAGCGTCTTCGCGGCGGGTAGAAAGCTGTCAGCCCAAGCTCCGGGACCATGACTCGGACAGGTCCCGCCCCGGTGTTGTATCGGGGCGGGTTTTGTTTCCGCCGAGCCGGGTCGCAGCCGGAGGAGGCTCCGCTCCATGGTCCTCAGGATCGACCAGCCACCGCCTGAGCTTTCCGTGGTGCCATCGGGCGCATCGCCTGACGCCGCCGGTGCCGCCAGGGCGGGCCGAGCGGCCAGAGGCGGGGAACCCGCACCGTGGTTGGCCGCGGATGGCAGTGGGCCTGCGAAGACGTTGCGCTCGATCCTCGCCGCCGCGGCCGCGCACGAGCTCCGCTCCACGCTCGCCCTTGTCAGCGGCTACAGCCAGAGCCTGCAGCACCTGGCGCTGGACGCGGCGACTCGCCGCCAGTACCTCGATCGGATCGTTTCAGCCGCCACCACGCTGACGGAGTGCGCGGACGAGCTCGTGGGCCTGGCGGACGACGATCGCCCGGCCCTGCGGCGCGAACCGATCGCCGTCTCCTGGCTGATCGAGCGTGCGGTCCGCGAGCTGACGGCGGGCGAGGGCGGCGAGATCGGCTGCGACATCGCGCCGGGCCTTCCGCTGGTCGAGGTGGATGCCGCGTGGGTGCTCCACGTGATCAGGAACCTGGTCACGAACGCCCGCCGGCATGGCGCCGGCTCGACCGGAGTGATGATCCGCGCCCGCCATGCGGGGGACAGCGTGATCGTGAGCGTGCAGGACGAGGGTCCCGGCGTCGAGCCCGAGGATCGCCCGCACCTCTTCGAGCCCTTCTACCGGGGCGCCCGCGCACGCACCACCGGAGTCCCGGGATCCGGCATTGGCCTGTACGTGTGCCGGCGCCTCGTCGAGGCCCACGGCGGCGAGATCTGGTTCGACTCCCCCCGGGACGGCACGTCGATCTCGTTCAGCCTGCCGTTGTGGCACGCGCCCGATGGGCATCGGCCGGCGCGGATTGCCGAGGACGACCCACTCGCGCTCGGCTGACGCGGCGACAACCCCTGCCCCGGCGGTTCGGCGCGATCCTTGCCATAATCCGCCGGACAGCCTGCCTGTCTCCCCTTCCGCCAGTCAGCAGCTCGGGGTCCAGATGACGGACGCTCCTCAACCGTGATGCCAGGCGACACACCCGGCGCGGCACGCGCCGACGCGCTGGGCGCGACCGCCGAGACCGGGACGGCCGCCTACGACGCAGCACCGGCCGGCAATTCACCCGTCCACGCGCTCGGCAGGCGCAACGAGCGGCTCCTGATGACGCTCGTGGTGATCTACAGCGCGCTGGTCGTGCTGCTCATGTTCCTGCGCGGCATCGAGATCACGCCCGACGTGATGGCGGTCGCCTTCGGCCTGGGTGCCGTCCTCCTGGGTCGGGGCCGGCTCTTCCTGCGGGACTGGCTGCCGTTCGTGGCGCTGTTCCTCGCCTACGAGCTCATGCGCGGTCTGGCCGACAACGTGGGCCTGCCGGTCCACATCACCGACATGGTCACCGCCGAGCGGCTGGTGTCCTTCGGGCAGATCCCGTCGCAGCTCCTGCAGGACGCGTTCCACCCGGCGAGCGGGGTCGACATCGTGGCGGAGCTGGCCACGGTGGTCTACATGCTGCACTTCGCGCTGCCGCTCGTGACCGGCTTCATCCTCTGGGTGTGGCGGCGCGCGCACTACTACGACTTCGTGGCTGCCCTGATCCTGCTCAGCCTCTGGGGCTTCGTGACCTTCGTGCTGATCCCCACGGCCCCGCCGTGGTACGCGGCGCAGGTGGGCGCGCTCAACGGCCCGAACGGGCACGCGGCCATCTCCTACCTGAAGCCCGGCGCCTTCGACACCCTGGCCAACTTCTTCGGGTTCAAGGCCGACTACATCTACACGTACACCTTCTACGACGTGAACCCGAACGGGTTCGCGGCGTGGCCGTCGCTGCACGTGGGCTACCCGTTCCTCTCGTTCCTGGTGCTGCGTCGGGCCTTCGGCAAGATCGGCTGGATCGGGTTCGCCTACACCCTGCTGGTCGCCATCTC
>JAJYJR010000411.1 GCA_021789355.1 Chloroflexota bacterium
GCGCCCTCCCAGCGTCCGTCCTGGCGCTGGTAGATGGAGCCCTCGTTCGGGCCGCGCCGCGTCCAGATGTTCACCGACCTTGACGACATCGAGATCGACGTCGCCACCCTCAAGCTCGAACTGCAGGGCATCGACAAGGGGCCATTCGCCACTCGCGTGGAAGCGATTGAAGACGGCCTGCAGGAGCTGACGCTGCTCCGCGGTCGGTTGGTTGGCGGGTTTCGAGCTCGTCGCCATGAATCGCCCGCGCCCACCCCAGGGCGACGCTGGAGGTGAGCGGGGAGCGCGTCGAGGCCGACGCGCGGGTGGCGACCGGCGGGGAGCGGGATCGGCTGTGGACCCGCCACGTGGCGGCGCTGCCGCTGTTCGCGGCATACCCGGCCAAGACGAGCCGAGTGATCCCTATGGTGGTCCTGACGCCGATCCGCTGACCCGGGGCAGGGGTCGGTCCCGCGCGCGGCACTCGCAGGGGGTCGGTAAGCCCCGGTGGAGCCCCCTCACCCGCCTCACCTTCTTCGCGGGCAGGTTGATCCAGACCGCGGTCGGCACCTGCGGCGTCCGCGGCGGCCGGCGGACGCCGGGTCAGGTGGACGCTGGCGCCGTCGGCTGAGGCGGACGAACGACGTCAAGCGGAAACCTCTTGGCGATGACGTCGAAGTGGCCGTCATCGGTTGCGATCGGCACCGGCTCTGGCTGCATCAGCGCACATGCCGCGATCCACAGGTCGTTCTCGCCGATTTGCTTGAAGAACCACCGTCGGAGTTCGGCGTATTTTCTGGCGACGCCGATGGTGCCAGGAATGACGGGGTACGCCCCAAGTCGCGCCTCAACGTCGGCGATCTGCTTCTTCGACCAGCCGGATGCCATGGTTGCATGGAGCATCTCGCCGACGGTTACGAAGGACAGGACGAGCGTTCGTCCGCGAATGACTTCGTCCCATTCGGGCTTCGGACTGCGTGGGTCCGTCAGGAACGTCAAGACGTTCGTGTCCAGCATCAGGGGCGGTGGCTGCCCTGCGTCACCGGCCACTGCCGAGAGCCTCATATAGCGCCGCCCACGCGTCGTCGGGGACTCCATGCAGCTCTAGGTCCGCCGGGTTCTCAACAGGTTTCGCAGCAGCTTCCGCGATCAACTCTGAGACCGGCCGGTCCGTCCAGAAATCCACCCCTCCGAAGTCCAGGCCCAACTGGTCGCCCGTCACGATCTCGCGGATACGGACCGCTTTCGCCCGCTGGGTCCTCGCGTCGTACGTGATCTCGCCCCGGAGCGCGGCGCGGTTGCCGAGCAAATGGCGGATCTCGGCGTCGTACTCAGGCGAGAACTGGACGTCGACCTTCTCGCCCATCGGGGTCCGGACCTGAGCCGAGTGAGTCTCAAGGTTGGCCTCGAACAGACGGCCCGTCACGTCCTTGGTCGACGTCGAGGGCATCGCAGCTGCTTCGACCTTCTTTCGGAGTTCAGTGCGACGAGCCGCATCCACGATGACCTCTCGACGATGATCGGGCCGTCGATCCTCGAGCCTGAGGACGGCGCCCTCGAGTCGGCCGATATGGCGCTCGGTGAAGTCCACCAGCGCCCGCGCCAGGTCCGTGTGACCCTCGGTCTGTCCGTCTGCGACGTCGAGGATAAGGCCGATGGCCTGTTCCGACAGGGTCTCCACGCCGTAATCGAAACCGCCTGCGGGCAGGAGCCTCGCCTCGGCCGGAAGGACCGCCGCGACGATGCTTCCGGACGTGAGGCTCACCAGGCGGATGCGCGAAGCCTCTTCGATCGGTCCCTCATGGCGACCGGCGCCCGGGTGCATCGGTCGGTTGAGGATGTCGGCGGAGCCACGCGCGACCAAGATCGCGAACCCCTCGAGCATAGCGGCGATATCGCGGAGTGGGACGTCCTCGAGCTTCCGACCGCCGTCGACGACGAATCGGTATGGGGCTTCGCGTTCCGTCTCGCTCATCGGGCCATCCTCCTGGTTCCTCGTCTTCCAGTCGGCAGCCGTAGGGTACCGCGGCCGCGCCCCAATCGAGGGTGGTCGGTCCGGCATCGTCACACCCCGTACACCTTCAGCACCTCGTCCCCGTAGTGGTTGGTCACCTTCACGGCGATCCGACCGGTCGGTGGCCTCGGGAAGGGGCGGCTGACGGTCGCGTAGAGGGAGGCCCAGGCGGCCTCGTCGATTTCGGCACGCAGGGCGCGCCTCAGCTTGTCGTAGGGCTCGTCGCCGCCGCAGAAGTAGGCGTGGCGGACGAAGAAGGCGCGGCCGTTGTAGTCGGTGTCGATGAACCAGCAGGCGATGTCGGCGGTGCTGTTCGAGCGGATCTCGCCGGTGGTCGGGTCGTACACGTCCAGCCCACGGATCTCGACCTGGAGCTGGCCGTCGCCGGCGGAGCGGACGTCCACGTCGGGCTCGCCGAAGACGGTGAAGAGGTTGCCTGAGCGCGTCTTCTTCAGGAGGTCCTCGGCCATGCGCAGGTCGGGGTTCATGTTGGCCCGCAGGACGGTGAGCCGACCGAGCTTGCTGGCCTGCTCGCCGGCCGCCGCGTCGAAGGCGAAGCCGCATACGACGAGCAGGTCGAAGCCGGCGTTGACGGCCTCCACCGCGGAGTCGCGCACAAGTTCGGCGCCGACCGTGCCGTACTCGGGCCCGAGCGCGATGGCGGCGCGCTTCGATCGTTCGCCCTCCTGGTAGATCCCCTCCGCCTGGAGCCAGGTCCCGGGGTAGGGCTCAAGGGTCTCGAAGCGGAGGCGCTCGTTCTTGATCCGGTTGTCGACCCCCGAGGCACGCAGGTTGTCGAGGATGGTCTCGACGTAGCGCCCGCTCTCCTCGATGGGTGCCTGTGCCGCGGCAGACTCATCCTCGGGGCCGTCGGCCACCACGCGGTGGGGCGAGAGGCTCTCGACGGTGAAGGGCCCGGCGACCCGCACGATCTTGGGATCGGTGTACGGGCGGTCGTAGAGCAGCTCGGTGTCGGCGTGACGCGCGATCGCGGCGTCGATCTTGGATCGTGTCGAAGTGGGCTCGATCTCAGGGTTGTTTGCTATCGAGCTGAGGGTGATATGCCGCGCCCGCTCGTACACGAAGCCCTGGCGAATGTCGCCCTCGGTCGCGCCACCGAGCACCGGCTGACCGGCCAGCTCGCCCTCCTTGCGGCGGCCTTCGGGTGAGTCGGCGAGGAGGTAGTAGGGGTAGCGGGCCGACATGAGACGGGTCCGCGCGAGCGCGAGCGCCACGCGGGAGGTGTCGATCGTGATCCAGCGCCGGCCCCACTGCTCGGCCACGTACGCGGTCGTGCCGCCGCCGCATGTCGGATCGAGCACGAGGTCGCCTGGATCGGTGGTCATGAGAATGCAGCGCGCCGGGACATCAGGGTTCGTCTGGACGACGTACGTGGGATCAGTCGCGCCCGCGAGACCTTCCCAGAGAGTGTCCAGTGGGCGGTACGGGAAGTCTTCGTGGTAACTCATGAAACGTAGGGTTCTCCCGAAGACGCGGACGCGCCCAAGTGCGACAAGGCGCTCAACGGACTCCTTGGGGCTTCCCCACCACCGGTTGCCCGAGTCGAAGTCGACGCCACCGACTCTGATCTGGTACTTGGAGCCAGGTCCGGGCTTCGTGAGGCTAATAGGCCGGAACAACCTTGCGCCTGCAGGCTGGCGCCCAAGGTCGCGCCTCTCGTCATCCGTGAGGCCTCGGACGGTTCCGTCACTCAGCTCCAGCATGTTGAAGCCCGCTTTGATCGCATCTTCCCGGGCCTGGAAGAGGAGGCGGAGCTTGGGGCGATCGCCCCGTGAGTACCAGAGCAGGTAGTCGAGCCGGGAAGGCAAGGCCGTGACGGACTCCAGCCCGCCCGGCGCCTTGGTGAACGCGATCTGGGAGACCAGTCGGCCTGCGCCGAACACCTCGTCCAGGACCGCTCTTACGAGGTGCACGTTCTCGTCGCCGATCTGGACGAAGATCGAGCCCGACTCCGTGAGCAGGTCGCGGGCGATAGTGAGCCGGTCGCGCAGGTAGCTCAGGTACGAGTGGATGCCCAGCTCCCAGGTGTCGCGGAAGGCGCGCACCTGTTCAGGCTGACGGCTAGCGTCCTCGGCCTTGCCGTCCTTCACGTCTCGTTTGCGCGTACTGACTTGCCAGTTGCTGCCGAACTTGATGCCGTAGGGCGGGTCGAGGTAGATGCACTGGACCTGCCCTTTCAACCCCTCCTTCTCCGCGAGGGACGCCATCACGGCAAGCGAGTCGCCCAGGATCAGGCGGTTCGTCCAGTGCATCGGATGGCGGTAGAAGTCGACGCGTTCCTCGAACGGGAGGCCGTTGAAGTCGCTGAAGAGGTCGAGCTGGGCATCGCGCACGGCGGCTGTCTGCGCGCGCAGGTCCTCGATGATGGCGCGGGGCTCGATCTGCTCCTGGATGTAGATGGGCACGGCCGGCACCGCGAGGTCCTGCCGGTCCTGCTCGTCCTTGCCCTTCCAGACGAGCTGCGGATCGAGCGAGGGGTCACGCGGATAGAGCAGCGTCGCCGGGCGCTTCTCATCGTCCTCGGCGAACGCCTCCAGCTCCACGGTCGGGATGTTCACGCGCTGGTCCTTCGCGTGGCGGGTGGCGGTGACGTGGGTCGAGGCGGCGGGTTTCCCGACGTTACGCGCCATCACTTACCTCCGGCTCCTTCGCGTCCGCACAATCTCGGGGCGAGTCCTCGCCAATCGGCGGTAAAGCGCCGGACGTCAGCATCAGCGGATGCCGCGGATCGCCTGGGATCGCGAGAAGGCGCGGCTCAACCTCGTCAGACATCGCGTCGGGTTCCCCGAAGCGGCGTCCGTCGTTCGGCAGCCGCTGGCCCGCTGGGAGCACGATATGGACCACTCGACGGGGGAGGAGCGCTTCCACGTCACCGGATACTCGTGGCATGGGAGACTGCTCACCGTGACGGTCGCGGAACGGGGCGTTACCATCCGGATCATCTCAGCATGGCGCGCCACGAAGCGCGAACGACATGACTACGAGCAAGCGTGACTCCTCTCCCGCGAACACGCCCCCCTCATCCGGCGTGGAACGGGGCCGCTGGGCGGCGAGGCTCCAGGCAGGATATGAGGTCGCCATCGACGGTGCCGTCGGGTTCGTCCTGGTCGACGGCCGCTCGGGAACGGTGATCGGGGAGTACGCGGACACGCGGTCCCTCTTCTCCGAGATCATCCGGCAGGTTGCCGCCGGCTTCCCGGAGGACGCGCTCGCGATGCGCGTCAGGGCACCCTCGGGCGAGATGGAGCCGGGCGCCGAGGGCGGTCTTCTCGTCGACCTGGCGACGAGCGCGTTGGGGATCCGCCCCGATCGACGCGCGCGCGTGGCCGAGGGCTGATCGGACCGTCCTGTCCTCGTCGGGGAGCTACGCAGCCCGGCCCGGAACCGTCGCTCGGCACGCGCGAGCCCTGCCTCAACCTGGGCCGCCTGCTCCGCCGTCAGCCTCACGCCGACCACGTCCCGCGGATGCGCAGCCCGGCCAGCGCGGACGCGACATGCGGATCGCCGCTCTCCCGCGCCTCGCGCACTTGCTCGGGAGTCAGGAAGATCGCGTCGACTGCCCGACCCAGCCTGGCACCCAGTTCCTGGAGGCGCGCCGAGACCTGCCGTGGGTCGCGCACCCGGCCGATGACGAGGAGATCGAGATCGCTCTCGGGACCCGCGGCCCCGGGCGTGGCGAGCG
>JAJYJR010000412.1 GCA_021789355.1 Chloroflexota bacterium
CGTCCCGTCCTTTCCCTGGGTGGCGATGGGGCGGCGCAGCCTCGAGCAGATCTCCTTTCCCCTCGCCGGGCCCCTCGCGAAGAAGCAGGTCGCCTTCGCACAGGAGACCGTCACCGGCATCGACACCGACGCCAAGGTCGTCACGACCACACGCGCCGAGCACCCCTACGACTTTGTCGTCGTCGCCACCGGGCACCGCAGCGCCAACGAGGCCGTCCCGGGACTTGGCCCCTTCGACGGGCCCGGCCACTCGCCCATGTCGGCAAAGGAGACCGAAGAGCTCGCCCAAGCGATCCGGGGCCTGCTCGCAGACCCGGGCCCGGTCCTCGTCGGTGCCGCCCCCGGAGCCAGCTGCATCGGCCCGGTCTACGAGCTCGCCTTCGAGCTCGACCACCTGCTCCGGCAACGCAAGCTCCGCCACCAGGTCCCGATCACCGTCCTTACCCCCGAGCCGTTCCTCGGCCACATGGGCATGGGCGGCGCCGGCACGATCCGCCAGCTCCTCGAAGCAGGCCTCGAAGAGCGCGACATCACCTACCGCACCTCGGTCGCGATCACGAAGATCACCGCAGAGGCCGTCGAGGCCGAGGGCCTTCGCCCCACGCCGTCTCGCTGCTCGATCGTCATACCACCCCTCGCCGGCGTCGAGGCCGTCGCCACGAGCCCAGGGCTGTCCAACCCCAAGGGCTTCGTCCCCGTCGATGACCACTACCGCCACCAGGCCGCCGACGGCGTCTACGCCGTCGGGGTGGCCGTCGCCCTCCCGCCGGCCGGCGAGACCCCCGTGCCGGTCAACTTCCCGAAGACGGGCCACATGACCGAGCAGATGGCGGGCATCGCCGCCAGGGACCTCGCGGCGCGCATCGACGGGCGAGAAGGCGAGACCGCCGAGCTCTCCGCGCGCTGCGTGCTCGACATGGGCGACCGGGGCGCCTATATGGCCGTCGACCCCGTGCGCCCGCCGCGCAACCGGATCCCGACGGTGTCCGAAGGACGCCGGTGGCTCTACGCCAAGCAGGCCTTCGAGCGCACCTACCTCGCCACCGCCCGCCGGGGACGCCGGATGCCCACGACGCTCGGGTGGTGAGCGTGGTGGAGCGCGCCGATACCAGTGTGCCCAAGGTCGCAGAGCTGCTGGTCGTTTGTGCCCATCCCGACGACGAGTCCTTCGGCCTCGGCGGCGTGCTCGGCGCCTTCGTGGACCAAGGGGCTCGGGTCCGCGTGCTGTGCTTCACCCACGGGGAAGCCTCCACCCTCGGTGCGGGCGTTGCGCTCGGCGAGCGGCGAGCGGCAGAGCTGGAAGCTGCCGCCAGCGCGCTCGGCGTCCACGGCGTCCACGGCGTCCACGGCGCCAGGCTGCACGCCTACCCCGACGGGTGCCTCGCCGAGGTGGCACTCGAAGAGCTGGTGGCACGCATCGCCGAGGAGGCTGGCGACGCCGAGCTCCTCCTCGCCTTCGACGTGGGCGGGATCACCGGCCACCCAGACCACATCCGTGCCACCGAGGCAGCCCTCACGTTCGGGACGGACCACCGCCTGCCCGTGCTCGGCTGGGCGCTGCCCGAGGAAGTAGCCGCCCAGCTCAACGCCGAGCTCGGCACCGGCTTCGTCGGGCGGCGACCCGACGAGCTCGACCTCACCGTCGCGGTGGACCGAGCCCGGCAGCGGACGGCGATCGCCTGTCACGCCAGCCAGTCCACCGACAACCCCGTCCTCTGGCGACGCCTCGAGCTCCTCGGCGATACCGAGCACCTCCGGTGGCTGCTCCCGCCACCGAAGCCCCGGACGACGTGAGCGAAGCCGACCCGAACGACCCTGCCAGCGCACGAGGCCACCACTCGGGGCCCCGCACGACCCGCTCGTGGCGGGCCCCCGCCGGTCGCTCAGCGAGCATCGCTGCACCGCTCGGGATGCTCGGGCTGCTGGCCGTGCAGTTCCTGCTGGGCATGGCGCTCAACCTGTACGTGACGATCCCCCCCGTCGGCGCCGGCATGGCCGCGATGATGCGCACCGGGCCGCTCGTGATGGCCCACATGATGCTCGGGATGGTCCTCGCTGGTGGCGCACTGCTCACGCTCGCGATGGCGCTCCCATGGGGACGGCGGGCCGTCGGCTGCGCCGCCGCTGCGCTTGCGGGCATCCTCGTCGCCGGGCTCGGCGGCCTGCTCTTCCTCCTGGGCGGCCAGACCAGCAGCGCCTCCTACCTGATGGCAGTCGGCTTCCTCGTCGCCGTTGCCGGCTACGTCGCCGAGATCGTCACCGTCAGGTGAGGTCTGTGACAGTGCCATGCCCTGCACCGGCGGCGGGCGGCGGGCGGCGGGCGGCGGGCGGCGGGTCACCACACTTCGCGTCGACGAGGTGCGCGGCAGCGGGGCGCAGCCGCAGTGCCATCACACCCCGTGGAGCGTGGGACATTCGACGCCACCCGGGTGACCGCGGGTTCAGGCGGGCGGGTACCCGATGCCGGCGAGCGTCGAGCGCAGCGCCTCGGGGCTCGTCTCGGCGTCGTCGTAGTCGAGGCGGACGCGCTGGGTACCGACGTCGACGACCACCCGGCGCACACCGGGAGCCGTTCCGAGATCATGCTCGATGCTGCGCTTGCACTGCTCGCAGGAGATGTCGGGGGCGGTGATCTCGAGAGTGCTCATGTTCTGCTCCTTGGGTAGCCGTTCGTCACGGCGTCGTGGTCAGCG
Source organism: Chloroflexota bacterium (assembly GCA_021789355.1). Next base: position 2,694 of record JAJYJR010000412.1, read on the forward strand.
GGATGGGCCGGCAACACTCAGCCCGCTGCGACGGCGGGGCGATGCTCGCGGGGGCTCGGCGCGAGCTCGCCCCGGCCAAAGCGCCGCAGGCGGAGCGCGTTGGTGACGACGCTCACCGAGCTCGTCGCCATGGCGAGGGCGGCGAACATCGGCGGCAGGACGCCGAACGCGGCGAGGGGGACGAGCACGAGGTTGTAGCCGAACGCCCAGCCGAGGTTCTGCCAGATGACCCTGCGGGTCGCCCGCGACAGGGCGATGGCGTCGGCGACCGCGCCGATGTCGCCGTGGACCAAGGTGATCTCGGCAGTGGCCATGGCCACGCCCGTGCCGCTGCCGACGGCGATGCCGACGTCGGCCACGGCGAGCGCCGGAGCGTCGTTGATGCCGTCGCCGACCATGGCGACCGGCCCGAGCTTTGCGTGGAGCTGGCGGACCAACGCCGCCTTGTCCTCGGGACGCAACCCGGCGCGTACCTCGTCGACGCCGGCCTCGGCGCCGATCGTTTCGGCCACCTCGGCCCGGTCGCCGGTCGCCACCACCACCACCAGCCCCTCGGCCTGAAGCCTCGCCACGCCGGCCGCCGCGTCGGGACGGAGGGGATCGGCGATACCGAGGACGAGCCGAGCCTCGCCGTCGACCGCCACCGCGACCGGGGTGAGGCCTCGGGCGGCGAGCCGTTCACCCGCGTCGTAGACCTCGTCGTTCCTCGCGAGGATGGACCCGGCGCGGCTCGCAGCAACAGGGCGACCAGCGTCACCCCCGGTCACCCAGTCCAGCGAGCCCACCTGCACCCGGCGGCCGCCGACCACGGCCTTGACGCCAGCGCCAGCGACGACCTCGACCTCGCTCGCCCGGTGGCCCACAGCGGCAAGCCTTCCGTGGTGCTCGACCGCGGCAGCCTGCACGGCCCGGGCGAGGGGATGCTCGGACGCTGCCTCCACGGCAGCGGCCAGCGACAGCGCAGCCGCGGTCTCCTCCTCGCCGGCGCCGCCGAGGCTGACGAGCTCGACGACCTCGGGCCGCCCGAGGGTCAAGGTCCCGGTCTTGTCGATGACGACGGCACCGAGGCTGCGGATACGCTCGAGGACCTCCCCGCCCGAGACGAGCAGGCCGAGCTCGGCGCCGCGCCCGCTGCCCACCATGACCGCGACCGGAGTCGCCAGTCCCAGCGCGCATGGACACGCCACCACGAGCACCGCCACCGCCGGGATGAGCGCAGCAGTGAGGCCGTGGCCACTCGCCAACCAGCCCGAGAAGGTCGCTGCTGCGATGACGAGGATCACCGGGACGAACACCGAGGACACCCGGTCGGCCAAGCGCTGCGCCTTGGACTTCTCGAGCTGGGCGCGCTCGACGAGCACCATGATCCGGGCCAGGGTCGAGTCGGCCCCGGTTCTCGTCACCCGCACGTGCAGCGGCCCCAGCCCGTTCACCGTGCCGCCGGTCACCTCGTCGCCGCCGGTCTTCCGCACGGGGATGCCCTCGCCGGTGATCATCGACTCGTCGACGGCGCTCGAACCTTCGACCACGGCACCGTCGGCCGGAAGGGCTTCGCCGGGGCGGACGAGCACCACGTCGCCTGGCCGCAGCGCCTCGACCGCAACGTCGATGCTCTCGGTCCCCGGGCCGGCGGGCGCGCCCGCCCGGGCAAGCAGGTGGGCTTGACGGGGCGTGAGCGAGGCGAGCGACTCGATCGCCTCCCCGGCGCGTCCCCGGGCGAGGACCTCCAGGTACTTGCCGACGGAGATCAGCGTCACGATCACCGCCGCCACGTCGTAGTAGGTCGGCCTGGTCGAACCCGCCGCCGTCGCCACGAGGGAGTAGGTGAAGGCGACACTTGAGCCAAGCGAGACGAGGGTGTCCATGTTGGCGGCGCGGTGGCGCAGGGTCCGGAGCGCTCCCGCATGGAAGCCGGCGCCCACCCAGGCGAACACCGGCAGCGTCAAGGCGAGTTGGAGATAGCGCGACCAGCTTGCGACCCCGAAGCCGTAGGCGAGGACGAGGACCGCCACGCTCCCCGCCGCGCCGACCACCAGCTTGACCCGGCGGCGCTGGAGGTCTGCGGCGCGCCCGGCGCGACGGGCCGCAACCTCCTCGGCCGGATCCGGCGCCGTGACCGCAGGCGTCGCCGTGTAGCCGGCAGACTCAACCGCTGCCACCAGCGCGGCGACCTCGACGTCGGCCGCGCCCGAAAGCTCAACCTCGGCCGACTCGGTGGCGAGGTTCACCCGGGCCGCTGCCACACCCTCCACCCCCGCCAGGGCGCGCTCCACCCGGCGCACGCACGAGGCGCAGGTCATGCCGCCCACCTCCAAGCGGAGCGAGCCGCGACCGTCGCCGCCACGTCCCGGGGAGACCGCAGGCGGCGCCACGCGGTAGCCGGCCGCCTCGACTGCCGCAACGAGGGCGGCCCGTTCGACCGGCCGCCCTTCGGCGAGCTCGATCGCGGCCGACTCGGTGGCGAGGTTCACCCGTGCTGCGGCCACGCCGTGGACGCCTGCGAGTGCGCGCTCCACCCGGCGCACGCACGAGGCGCAGGTCATGCCCTCGATCGACAGCTCGACGGTCGCCTGCCCGCGATCGGTCGTCGCCTGGCTCATCTCCCGCTCCTCCTCACTGGATCAAGCCTGCAGCAGCCGGCCAATCGCGTCGGCGGCCTCCTTCACCTTGGCCGCCCCTTCGGGGCCGCCCGCTGCGGTGGCATCGGCGACGCAGGTCCCGATGTGGCCTTCGAGCAAGCCGAGCGCCACGGCGTGCAGCGCCTTGGTGGCGGCGGTGACCTGGGTCAGGATGTCGATGCAGTAGCGGTCCTCCTCCACCATCCGCTGCAGGCCGCGCACCTGGCCCTCGATCCGTCGCAGGCGCCTCAGGTAGTCCTCCTTGTTGGCGCTGTAGCCGTACGCCATGGCACCTCCACCTCGACGCGTCAGAGTTACTATACCCCTGCATGGTATATGCGCCGACGCGCTCATCGGTTGCCTCGACGAGGACAAGGGCTGC
>JAJYJR010000413.1 GCA_021789355.1 Chloroflexota bacterium
GGCGCGCCTGTGGCCCCCTGGCCCGGGCTGCTACACCGGGCGCGCTGCCACCCCCCGGCGCGCCTGTGGCCCCCTGGCCCGGGCTGCTACACCGGGCGCGCTGCCACCCTCCGGCGGTGGGGCGGCCCCCTGGCCCGGGCTGCTACACCGGGCGCGCTGCCACCCCCCGGCGGCGACGTTGCGGCCCCCTGGCCCGGGCTGCTACACCGGGCGCGCTGCCACCCCCCCGGCGCGCCTGCGGCCCCCTGGCCCGGGCTGCTGCCCCAGCGGGCCCCCGTTCTCGGCCCGTGCGCGCTGCCACCCCCCGGCGCCCCAGCGGGCCCCCATTCTCGGCCCTGGCGCGCGTTCCCGGCCCCCCGGCGGCGCGCCTGCAGGTCATACGCGTTTGGTCCCCACGCACGGCCACGCACGTCGACCCAACGTCTGCAACACACAGGCCGCCGTGCGGCTGATGCGCTTGACCTGGGATACGGTCGCCTGCCACTCTGGTACACCACGCTTGGTCTTGCCGCGGGACCGGGCCCCGGGCTGCGTCGAACAACGTGTCAACAGGGGGTTCTTTGGTGCCGAGTGATCCCGGCCCCGCCCTCGGTCTGGTCGACAGTCTGACCGGCCATTCCGCCATCGAGGACGTCTCGCCCGATCCTGGCAGACAGGGCACCGCCGGTGTCGACTCCGACTCGGGAGGGGGTCCGCGTACTCTGGCTACCCTCTGGCGGCCGATCCACCGTCGCCTTGCCCTCGGCATCGGCCTGCCCCTCCTCGGCGCGTTCTTTGCTCTGACGGCAACCCGGGCGTTCGGGCAGGAGGTCCTCTGGGAGAACGCCCACTGGACGGTTGCGATGATTGTCGCCTTCCTCGTTGCCGTGCCGGGCCCATCGACCACCCGGCACGAACGCTGGGTCAGGCGCCTGTTCGCGCTCGGGTTCGGCTCGTACCTCGCAGGGCAGTTCCTGTGGGACGCGCAGGTTGCCGTCGGACTCTTCGCCATTCCGGCGCCATCGGACCTCTTCTACCTCTCGAGCGTGTTCCCGATCCTGGCGGCGCTCGCCATTGCCGTCTACGGCTCCATGAGCAAGGGCGAATGGCTGGCAGCCTTCGCGACGATCACGGCTGTCTTCTTCGCCCTTGCGACCGTGATCCTCGCGGTACTCGAGCATCAGGCGGCGGCGATGGGCGGGGTCGAGGGATTCGTGTTCCTCGCCTACCCGATCGCGTTCAGTGGGATTGGTGGGGCGAGTGTCATCGCGGCCGCAGCGACGCGTGCCCGTCCGGGGTCGTTCGGCCTGTACCTGATCGCCGCAGGACTCGCCGGCGAGGGCATCGCCTGGGTCGGATGGTCGATCCAGGCGGCCAACGGCTACCCACCGCCCGGTAGCCTGTCAGGCTACGCCTGGTCCGTCGCGTGGGTCGTCGCCGGTCTCGGAGTGGCCACGTGGAACCCGACGGATTCGCGGAGCGGCAGCCCCGGCGACCGGACCGAGACCGTACTCGGGTTTGCGCCAGTCGGCGCGGTCGCCCTTGCCGGGGCCACGGCCGTGCTGCACGGACATGTTGCCGGGCTCGACACCGTCGACCTGATGGTCGGCCTGACCCTCCCGTTCGCGGCCCTCCGCCAGACGGTCCTCCTCCGTGAGCGGGGCCAGCTCCTGGTTGTTGCGCGATCGTCGGCAGAGCGCGAGCGGATCCTTGAGGCGGAGGACGACGCGGCCCATACCGCCGTCCTGTCGAGCCTCGCCCACCTGACCGCCTCGGAGACGCCCGAAGAGACTGCTGCGGAGATCTGTGCCGCCCTGCGGACGGTCGTCGACGTCGTCGCCGTCTTCGAACTGGCGGACGAATCGCGCGTTGCGCTCCTGGCCCAGGATGGCCGCCTCGTGACGCCCGCTCGAATCGCCGACCGGATCCCGGAACCCGTCGCCCGCTACATGTGGGAGCATGCGGCATCTGGTCCGTGGATCGACTCCGGCCCCGGCATCGTGGATGGCTGGGCGCCCGGCGATCAGAACCCGGTAGCGGGCGCCCGCGGCGCGGTCTGCGTCCCCATCGGTAACCCGGCCCGGCCGGTCGCTGTGTTCGTGGGGAGCGTCGGCGGGTCTGCGGATCCGGATCGACTTCGCCGGCGGATGCCGGCCATCGTGGAGTACGCGATGCTCGCGGGTGCCCTCCTGGGCCCGCCCATGGAGGCGCGCAGCCGGCGCGCAGCCTCCAGGGAGACCCTCCTCAAGGTCATGGTCGCAGCGGCCTTCACGCCCTTCTTCCAGCCGATCGTGGACCTCGGGAGCGGCCGCGCCGTCGGTCACGAGGCGCTCACGAGATTCGCGGACGGCACGCCCCCGGCCCAGAGGTTCGCGGAGGCCGAGTCCGTGGGGCTCGAGATCGAATTCGAGCAGGCCTGCATCCGGGCGACCCTGGCGGCCGAGCCGATGCTGCCTCCCGGCTCCTGGCTGAGCGTCAACATGTCGCCGAAGCTGCTGGTTGCGGACGACCACGTCGTGGGCCTCCTCAGCCGCACGAGCCGGTCGATCGTCATCGAGGTGACCGAACACACCTCCATCGACGACTACCAGGTCCTCCGGACGGCGATCGACCGCCTGCGGCTCCGATTGAACGCCCGGCTCGCGATCGACGACGCAGGCGCCGGCTATGCCAGCTTCAAGCACATCCTCGAACTCAAGCCGGACTTCGTGAAACTCGACATCAGCATCGTCTCCGGGATCGATCGTGACGCGGGTCGCCAGGCGCTGGTGGCCGGGATGGCGTACTTCGCGCGCGAGACCAGCTGCACCCTCATCGCAGAGGGGATCGAGTCCCTCGCCGAGCTCGACAGGCTCAGGAAGCTCGGGATCACTCTCGGCCAGGGGTACCTGCTCGGTCTGCCAGCGCCACTCGTGGCCGAGGCAGCCGTGAACGGCGCGCGCGTGGACGGGCCCTCGCCCAGCGAGACGGACTGACCGGCGCACCGTCCGGGCATGGTGTCCGAGCCGTGAACGACCGACCCTGCGCCGTGGTACCCGACCGAGGTGTCCCGGGGGCGGCCGCGAGCCGAGGGTGCCCTGCCGGCGGGCCTCAGTGCACGATGCCCGGACGGACCGGCCGCAGTGGCTCGCCCCACCCTGGTCGCAACGGCGGCAGGTCGGAGAGTTCGGGGTCCGGCCCCAGCGGGATCTCCCCGTCGTCGCCGTCCCAGCGCCGGCGGTACTGATCGGGGATGTCGCCGTAGCCCCAGTACGGGAGTGGAGCGTCCGGCACGACCCCCAGGGTCTCCTCGGGTTCGATGCGAGCGGGTCCGACCGTGCAGAGATGGGCCCATGCGTCGCCGAAGTCGAAGACGTACACGAACCGCTCGCCAGGGCGCAGCCGGCCGAGCCTGGTCCGGCGATCGTCGAGCGCAGGTCCCACCTCTTCCCAGTCATCGTAGGGCGTCGTGAGGTGGGTGCCGTCGGCGAGCTCGAACTCGTGGAGGTGGGCGCGGTCCCAGCGGGCGAACGCATCGTCGATCGCCGCCGCGAGCTGGGCGAACGTGTGGCTCCGCGCGGCCGCGAAGATGCGCCCGGGGCGCGGCCAGAGATGCTCCCCGGGGCCTTCCACCAGCACCACCTCGATCGACAGCCAGGTGCGCGCCACCGCCGTGCCCTCCGCTACGGGTCAACCCGATCCCTCTCTGCCGAAGAGGATACGGACGCGAGGCCGGATCATGCGCTGCGGGCGCTCGCGAGACGCCAGGGACGACGCGCATGCTGCCGAGGGACGTGCTGCCTGCCGTCAAGGCATCCTGCATCGGGGCGGGGACGGCGATCGCAATCGCGACCGGCATCAGTGCGATGTTCCTGTATGCTGCCTATGGCCTGCCGATTGTGGCTGGCGCTTCGATCCGACGAATGGCGCACGGCTCGGGTCTGGAGCCTTGGCCGCTTCTCGTATCCGACGCCGGGCAACATCGCCTGGCCGTTCATGGCCGTGGCGATGGTGTTCCTGGCCCTTTCGCCGGGCCGGTCGTCCAGGGCGCCAGGGCCAGGTTGACGGAGATCGAGCTGGAGTCTCAGCGTGCGGCGGCGGAACCCCAGGGGGGCACCGCAGGCTGACCGGCGCGCCTGCGGGAGGGCGCCCGCATGGCCGAGGACGGTCGCACGGCCGCCCTCCCGGATTCTTCTGCCTCATCGGTCGGGTCACACGGATCGGTCGCCCGTCGCGCGAGGCACGGGCAACGGGAAGGACGGTACGAGGAGTACATGGGCGAGCACGTCTCGGAGCCGATGAGCGATCGGCCGGGTTCCGCGCACATCAACCTCGAGCGCCTCCGGACGATGGTGCGCGACGGGCAGGTGGACACCCTCATCGTCGCGATCACGGACATGCAGGGGCGCCTGATGGGCAAACGCGTCCAGGCGGAGGCGTTCCTGAACGGCGTGATCGATCACGGGGCGCACTTCTGCACGTACCTCCTGGGCACGGACATGGAGATGAACACGCCGGAGGGGTACGCCCTGATGAACTGGGCGACCGGGTACGGCGACTGGATCGCCCATCCGGTGTGGGACAGCCTCCGCGTCATCCCCTGGCTCGAGAAGACCGCCCTCGTGCTGTCGGACACGGTCGACGAGGAGACCGGCGCGGAGATCCCGATCTCGCCCCGCACCATGCTCAAGCGCCAGGTCGAGCGGGCTACGGACCTCGGGTACTCGGTGAAGGCTGGATCCGAGTTCGAGTTCTACGTCCTCAAGGACACGTTCGAGGACGCCTTCCGCAAGGGCTATGTGGGGCTGGAGCGCGTCGGCTACTACAACGAGGACTACCACCTGCTCCAGGCGACCAAGCTCGAGCCGCTCTACCGGCAGATTCGCAACCAGATGACCGAGGCGGCCATCCCGATCGAGTTCTCCAAGGGCGAGGCAGCTCCGAGCCAGCACGAGGTGAACATCCGCTACGGCCCTGTACTCGAGGCGGCCGACCGGAGCGTCCTCTTCAAGCACGGCGCGAAGGAGATCGCCTGGCATAACGGCTACGGGCTGTCGTTCATGGCCAAGCCCGACCACACCTGGACCGGATCGTCGGGCCACCTGCACATGAGCCTGTGGGACGCGGCAGGGGAAGAGGCGCTCTTCCATGATCCTGCGCATGAGCCGTACGGAATGTCGCAGGAGATGCGCTGGTTCCTGGGCGGCATGATGGCGCTCTCGCGCGAGCTCGCGATCTTCGTCGCGCCGAACGTCAATTCGTACAAACGGTTCGCGGTCGCAAGCTGGGCGCCCGTCAACGTCGTCTGGGGACGCGACAACCGGACCACCGGCTTCCGGGTCGTCGGGCGCGGAGCCGCGCTGCACATCGAGAACCGATTCCCGGGCGGCGACATGAACGCGTACCTCACATACGCGGCGATGGTTGGCGCGGGGCTGTGGGGCATCCGCCACAAGGTCGAGGCGCCCGCCGAGTACAAGGGGAACGGCTACGTGGCGACGGGCGTCGACCGCATGCCGCGTGCCCTGTACGAGGCCATAGCCGCCCTCGAGCGCAGCGAGGCCGGGGTCGAGATCTTCGGACAGGACGTCGTGGACCACTACCTCAACGCGGCGCGCGTGGAGCAAGCAGCGTACGACGCCGTGGTACAGCCCTGGGAGCGTGAGCGCTACCTGGAACGCGTCTGACCGATTGCGGGTGCGGCCGGGTGGTCCCAGGG
>JAJYJR010000414.1 GCA_021789355.1 Chloroflexota bacterium
CTCGATGCCCTGCGCGCCATCGCCGAGCCGTCACGCGCACGAGTCATTGCCCTGCTCGGCCACGGTGAGCACTGCGTGTGCGATGTCGGGGCGGCGCTCGGTGTGAGCACCGCGCTGGTCTCGCACCACCTGCGCGTCCTGCGCGCGAGCGGCCTCCTCCGCGAGCGCCACGCTGGCCGCTGGGTCTACTACTCGCTGGCCCTCGAGCGGGTCGCGCAGCTGCGCCGTGCGCTCGATCAGCTGCTCACCCCGACGGATGCGGCCGCGACGACCTGCCTGTGCACGGACTGCGGCACTTCGCTGCCCGTGGGGCCGGCAGGCCGGCGCGAGTCGCCCGGCCTGCGGCGCCTCGAGGTCGCGCCGTGACCTGCTCGGTGCTCATCGTTGGGTTGCCGCCGGCGGCCGGTTGCGCGTCGGGCAAGACCTGGCGGGCCGCGGCCGCCTTCGTCCACCAGCGGCTCGAGCAGCGGTTCGGCGATCGGGTCGCGTTCGAGTACGCCGAGCTGTTCAGCCCGGACATGGCCCTCCATCCCGACGTCGAAGCCGACATCGCGGCCGGTCTCGCGGATCTGCCGATCGTCGTGATCGACGGCGTGCGCCGGTTCTCCGGCGGCAAGCTCAACGTCAGCGCGATCGAACGCGCGGTTGCCGAGGCCCTCGGGCCCGCGTCGGCGGGCCGCATCACATCCCCGGCGATCTTCACCTCCGCCACGGAAGGACGCGTCTCATGACTGACCTGGCAACGCCGACGAGCTCTCTCGACGTCGAGATCTTCGACCCACCCATGTGCTGCCCGACCGGCCTCTGCGGCCCGGTCCTGGACACCACCCTGGTGGACCTGTCGGAGGCGCTGCTCTCACTCCAGTCCGACGGGCTCTCCGTGGCGCGGCACATGATGACGTCCGAGCCCCAGGCCTTCATGCGCAACCGGGTCGTCTACGACCTCATTCGCCAGCGCCAGCTCGACGTCCTGCCCATCACGGTCGTGCGGGGCCAGGTGGTCAAGACGGCCGGGTATCCGAGCCTCGACGAGCTGCGCTCGGCGCTCGGCGTGAGCTGAACGAGCCGGACACCCGTGTGGGCCGCCGGCATGCGAACCCAATCCCCGGACGCGTCCCGCGACCCGAAAGGACCTCCTCTGCGATGACCGGCTTCCTCTTCTTCTCGGGCAAGGGCGGCGTGGGCAAGACCACCATGGCGTGCACCACGGCCGTTGCCGAGGCCGACGCGGGGCGGCGCACGCTGATCGTCACCACCGACCCCGCCTCGAACCTGGCCGACGTGTTCGAGCAGCCGATCGGTCACCAGGTGACCGCGATCCGCGGCGTCCCCAACCTGTGGGCCATGGAGATCGACCCCGACCGGGCCACGGCCGAGTACACGGATCGGACGCTGGCGCCGATCCGTGCGATCTTCCCGCCGGAGATCGTCCACGTCATGGAGGAGCAGCTGGCCTCGCCCTGCACCGCCGAGGTGGCCGCCTTCGACCGCTTCGCCGACTTCCTCGACCCGATCGCCCTGCTCGATCCAGGATCGGAGAAGGCGTTCGACCTGGTGATCTTCGACACTGCGCCCACCGGCCACACGGTGCGCCTGCTGGAGCTCCCCGAGGCCTGGACGAAGAGCATTTCGGAGGCGGAGGCCGGCAGCGGCCAGACCTGCATCGGCCCGGCCGCGGCGATCGGCGAGGCGAAGGCGAAGTACGAACGCGCGCTCAACGCGCTGCGCGACCCGGGCCAGACGCGCTTCGTCTTCGTGCTCCAGCCCGAGGCGACCGCGATCCGCGAGACCGCCCGCTCGAGCGCGGAGCTCGGACGGCTCGGGATCGCGACGACCGAACTGATCGTCAACGGGATCCTGCCGGCCGAGGAGGGGAGCAACGCGTTCTTCGCGGCGCGGATCGCCATGCAGCGGCGGTACCTCGCCGAGATCGCGAGCCAGCTGCCGATGCCTACCCGGCACGTGCCGCTGCTCGACGGCGAGGTCCGCGGGATCGACCGTCTGCGCGCCGTTGCACCGCTCCTGCGCGACGAACGCGTCCCGCGTCCGGTCTTCGGGCACGAGGCATCCCAGCCCGCCGGCACGGCGACCCGCCTGCCCGACGAGGACGCCGCCACGGCGCGCCTCCTGCCGGATGGCCACCCGCGCACCATCTTCTTCGCCGGCAAGGGCGGCGTCGGCAAGACCGCCGTGTCGTGCACGACCGCAGTCTGGCTGGCGGCACGCGGCTACCGCACCCTGCTCGTGACCACCGATCCCGCCGCCCACATCGGCGACGTCCTCGGGGTCGCCGTCGACTCCGAACCGGGGCCGGTCGAGGGGGTGCCGGGCCTGTGGGCCGCGCGGGTCGGTCCCAAGGCCGCCGCCGCGGCGTACACGGAACGGATCATCGGCGATGCCATCGCACAAGGGCGCGGCGCCGACGCCATCGCCGCCATGCGGGAGGAGCTCGACTCGCCCTGCACCGAGGAGATCGCGGCGTTCGACCGGTTCATCGACCTCGCCAGCCGCGACACGTACGACGTCACGGTCATCGACACCGCACCCACCGGGCACACGCTGCGTCTGCTGGAGCTGCCCATCGACTGGAGCCGCCAGCTCGACGTGAAGGTGTTCGCCTCGGTGAACACCGCGGCGGCCGACGATGTCGCCAGGGCCCGCTTCGGGCGCGTGATCGACATGATGCGCGACCCGTCGCAGAGCACCTTCGCCTTCGTGATGTACCCGGAGTCCACCCCGATCGTCGAGGCGGCGCGGGCGATCGACGAGCTGGCCACCGTGGGCATCCCGCTGGGCCTGGTGGTGGCCAACATGGTGCTGCCGGCGGATGCGTGCACGACCCCCTACTCGCAGTCACGGCGGCGCATGCAGCAGCGCTACCTCGCCGACATCGACCGTCGGTTCGATGCGCCTGTACTCGAGGTCCCGCTGGTGGACGGGGAAGTGGCGGGCCTCGATCGGCTCAACGACATGGGCGAGCGGTTGTTCGCCGCGACCGCAGCCGCCCGAATTCGACTGCAGTCGCCTGAAGCGCACGAGGAGCACAGCATGACCGCGACGCAGGGCGTCATCAACCAGTCCGGCGGACTTCCGGACCACGTCACCATCGAGCCGGCCGGCGTCGGGGACCTGGAACTCCGGGCACTCACCGCCGCGGACGCGCTCGGGCTTGCCCTCCATGAGAGCGCGGAGTACGCCGCGCTGGTCCGGGCCGACCGGGAACTGGCGGCGGACGAGGACGCCCAGGCGGCCATCGCCGCCTTCGAGCGCCGCCAGGAGGAGCTTCGGGTGGAGCTCACGTTTCGCACGCTGACCGCCGAGCACCAGGACGAGCTCGAGCGCCTGCAGGCGACGATGCTCGAGGTGCCTGCTGTCGCGGCGTACGTGAGCGCCCAGGCGGCGCTCGCGGACGTGTCCCGCCAGATGGCTGCCATCGTGAGCGGCGAGATCCGCATCGACTTCGCCGCCAATTGCGGCAGCGGCAGCTGCTGCGGCTGACAAGGAACCCCACCATGCTCGATCCAACGCTGGAAGCCGCCGCTTCCGAACTCGGTCACACCCTCGCCCGCGTCCCCGCCCTCGCCGCATTCCGTTCCGCGGAGGCCGCCCTGGCCCGCGACGCCAACGCGCAGCTGATCCTGGACCATCTCCGCGATCAGCAGGAGACGCTGAGCCGACTCCAGCGAACCGGCCTGGCGCCCAGCCAGGAGCAGATCGACGCGCTCCGCGTGAGTCAGGCCGCCGTGCGCGCCGATCCGACGATCATGGAGTACCTGCGCGCGACGAACGAGGCACGCGCGTTCCTGCCCGGCGTCGCGCTGCGCATCGGCGGCACGCTCGGGCTGGATTTCGGGCGGCTCGTGTCGTCCGGCAGCTGCTGACGGGGCCCGAAACCTGCCGGGCGGCCCACGTCTGGGGGCCGTCTGCGCCTGTGGCACTACATCGCCGCTTGACACACTTCCTGCTGAGGTGTTGAGTTCCCCGATCCGTTTCATCCCACGCTGGCCGTTTCACGCGGAGGACCGCCATGCCCGTTGAGCTTCCCGTACTGCCGGACCTGCGCATGGAGCTGCCCGCACCCGACGTGGACGCGCCCCTGGCCGCCGCCGCGCTGCTCGCCGACCGGACCCGCGCCGGGATCCTCGCGATCCTGCGGGATGGACCGTACTGCGTGTGCGAGATGGCCGCGGCGCTCGACGAGCGCCAGAACAACGTGAGCAACCACCTCGCCCGCCTGCGCGAGGCGGGGCTGGTGCGGGCCAGCCGGCAGGGTGCCGACACCCGCCGCGTCTACTACGAGCGCGACGAGGCGGCTTGCGCGGCCGCGCAGGCCGCGCTGCGCACACTCCTGGAGGTTCCCGCGTGACCACGCTCTCGCTCACCCGCGGCCGGCGGCCCTCGCTGCCGGTGATCGTCACCGTGGGCGTGGTCGCCTGGCTCATCGCCTGGTTCGCGGAGTCGCCGCTCGCCGACTGGGTGAGCTACGAGCTGCTGGGCCTGATCCGCGGGAGCCACCTGGGGGACGCGGTCGACTTCTTCCTGGCCGACGTGCCGAAGGTGCTGCTGCTTCTGCTCGGCATCGTGACCGTGGTCACCCTGATCCGCAGCTACTTTCCCCCCGAGCGGGTGCGCGCCGCACTGGCCGGCCGCGGCACGCTCGCCGGAAGCGTGGCATCCGCGGCCTTCGGGATCGTGACCCCCTTCTGCTCGTGCTCGGCCGTGCCGCTCTTCATCGGGTTCGTGGAGGCCGGAATCCCGCTGGGCGTGACGTTCGCGTTCCTGATCAGCTCACCGATGGTCAACGAGGTCGCCCTGGTCCTGCTGTGGGGGCTCTTCGGACCCGAGATCGCGCTGGTGTACGTGGCCGCCGGGCTGACCGTCGCGATCGTCGGCGGGCTCATCATCGGCGCACTGCACCTGGAGCGCTACGTTGAGCCGTACGTCTGGGAGCTGCAGGGGACGGGCGGGCAGATGGCCGAGGTGAAGGTGACTTGGGCCGACCGCATCACCGACGCCTGGCGCTACACCGTGGACCTCGTGCGTCGGATCACGCCCTACCTCCTCATCGGCATCGGCATCGGCGCGCTCATCCACGGCTACGCCCCGACCGAGCTCGTGGCCGCCATCGGCGGACGCTCGAACCCGTTCGCGGTCCCCATCGTGGTGCTCATCGCGATCCCGCTCTACTCGAACGCGGCCGGCACCATCCCGATCGTGCAGGCGCTCCTCGGCAAGGGCATGCCGCTCGGCACCACGCTGGCCTTCATGATGGCGATCACCGCGATCAGCCTGCCCGAGTTCATCATCCTGCGGCGGGTCATCAAGCCGCAGCTCATCGCGGTCTTCGCCACCGTGGTGACGATCGGGATCCTCTGCATCGGCTACCTGTTCAACGCGATCATCGCCTGAGCCGGCCCGGGCGAACCACCGACCCGAGCGAACGACTGGTCCATCCGAGGCGAACGAGAAGGAGCCACACCGCATGAAGAAGATCGAGGTCCTGGGGCCCGGTTGCCCCAACTGCCAGCGCCTGGAGGCGAACGCCCGGCAGGCCGTCGCGATGGCCGCCGTGGAGGCGGAGATCGTCAAGGTGACCGACTACCGCCAGATCCTGGCCTACGGGGTGATGAGCACGCCAGGGCTCGTGATCGACGGCAAGGTGGTC
>JAJYJR010000415.1 GCA_021789355.1 Chloroflexota bacterium
CTCTCCGTCGGATACGCCGGGCTCGATCCTCGCCGGATCCGGCGGTGGCCGTCGGCCACCGAGATACCGTTGCTGTTCCGCGGCGCCCGCGTCGCTGCCGCGGAGTTCGTGACGGCCGGGGCACCCGACCTGCTGCTCGGCGAGATGATCGGCCTCCTCGGCCGGCGTGCGCCCGATCTCACCCTGCTGTGGGACGAGTGGGGACGGGTCCGACCGCTGCTGTCCCGGACTGGTCGCTGACCCCGTCGGGCGCGGGGTCAGGGTCAGCGTTCGATCCGGATCACCCGGAACGGCTCGGCCGCCGCGACTCCCACCAGCACGCCCTGCTGCGCCAGCCGCTCGCGGACGCGTTTCTCGGTCCCGGCCGGGTCCCGCAGCTGGCTCGAGTGTGCCCGAAGGGCGAGTAGCTTGCGGTCCACGTAGCCGCTGACGTCCACCCACTCGGCAGGCTCCGCCGGCCAGAACAGGTAGATGCGGCGGACGACGTGGGGCGCCAGGCCCGACTTCGCGAGATGCGGGAACGCCATGGCGTTGCGCGCCGCGGGGTAGACGGCATCGACGGCCGCCATCCCCGCAGCCCGGTGATCCGTGTGCTGGACGAAGCCGTCGGCGGTGAACAGGTGCGTCGGATCCGAGGTCATGACCGCGTCGGGCCGCATCTCGCGGACCACCCGCACGAGAGCCTCGCGCAGCGGCAGGTCGTTGTCCAGCGCGCCGTCCGGCTGGTGCAGGAAGTGCACGGCCCGGTACCCCACGACCTCCGCCGCGGCGCGCTGTTCTGCCTCCCGGAGCAGCCCGAGCTGGACCGGGTCGGTGTCCGGGTCGTCCGCGCCCGCGTCGCCGCTGGTGCAGCAGACGAGCTCGGCCAGGGTGCCCCTGTCGGTCCAGCTGGCGACGGTGGCTGCCGGCCCGAAATCGGCGTCGTCGGGATGGGCGACGATCACGAGGAGGCGTTCCGGTCGCTCGGCGTGGAGCACGGGTCCGGCAGGCATGCCGGCGGCGGGACGCGACGTCACGAGCCGGCCGCCCTCCCGGTCGGTGCACCCAGCTCGCGCAGCGCCGCCAGGACCTCGGCCGCGTGGCCCTCCGGCCGGACGTGCTCCCAGGCGCGGGCGATGCGCCCCTGCCCGTCGACGAGGAACGTCTCCCGCGCATTGCTCCAGTACGTCCGCCCGTACCGAGACTTCTCGACCCACACGCCGTAGGCCTCGGCCACGGCGTGGTCGCCGTCCACGAGCAGCGGGAACGGGAGCCCGTGCTGCTCGCGGAAGCGGGCGTGGCTCCGCTCGTCCTGGGGGCTGATTCCCCACACCTCCGCGCCGAGGGCGAGGATCTCGGTGTTCGCGTCCCGGAACTCGCAGGCCTCGGTGGTGCAGCCGGGGGTCATGTCCTTCGGATAGAAGTAGATGACGATGGGGTGGGGGCGCTGCGCGGAGAGCCGGTGCCGCCTCCCCACATCGTCGGCGAGCTCGAAGTCGGGAGCCTCGTCCCCGGGTTGCGGATGAGCCATGCCCGACAGCATACCCGCGCCCCGTCCTCCCGCGTCACAGCACCCAGGCGACCAGCACGGCTCCGGCCACGGCGAGGCCGGCGACCAGCACGATCGCGTCGAGGCGGCCGAGCGAGATCGGGCGGTACACGCCTCGTGCGCGTTCGGTGTCGAAGCCCCGGGCGTCCATCGCGAGGGCCATCCGCTCGGCGCGCCTGATCGCGGTGATCAGCAGGACCAGCAGCTGCCCGCCGAACGCGGTCACGCGGCCCCACGGTGTGCGGGGCTCGATGCCCCGCAGCCGGCGCACCGTCCGGATCGCCGCCCAGTCGGCCGCGAGCAGGGGCACGATCCGCAGCGCGGCCAGCGTGCCGTAGGCGAACCGGTACGGCACCCGCCACTGCTGCACCAGGGAGTCCGCGAGCTCGGTGGGGTCCGACGTGGCGAAGACGAGGAGGCTCACGAGCGCGATCACGGCCAGGCGCAGCGCGATGGCGACGCCGGCCCACAGCGCGGCCCCGGTGATGCGGAGCGGGCCGGCCTCCGCAACGGCGGCGACGGACGGGTCGCCGTTCGCGGGGTTGACCAGCACGGTGAGCAGCCCGAGCCCCAGCGCGGCAAGGCCCAGCGGCGCGAGCCGGCGCGGCACCCGGCCGAGCGGCAGGCCGGAGAAGAGGAGCAGGGCCAGGGAACCGGCCACCCCGAGCGCGAACGGCACCAGCGGACCGGCGGCGAGCACCGCGACCAGGAGCCAGACCACCCCGACGACGATCCGTGTCACCGGCGCGACCCTGGTGAGGAGCGCCGGCCGGACCGGCTCCAGCGGCGCCGGCAGGAAGCTCACCTGCGGACCCCCGCGTGCCGATCGAGGAGTGGGTCGGCAACGTCCGCGAGCACGGCGCCGGCTCGCCACGGCCCGGGGGGCGAGTACGGTGGGTCGGCCAGGAAGGCCGCCGACGATCCGTCGAGGACCACGCGGCCGTGGTCGAGGGCGATCACACGGTCACAGCCGGGGATGAGGCGCGGGTCGTGGGTCGCCATGACCTGCGCCTGCCCGTCCAGGCGGAGCCGGTCGAGGAGATCGACCACCGCGTCGGCACCACGCCGGTCGAGCCCGAACGTGGGCTCGTCGAGCAGGAGGATCGCCGGCCCGGCGATGCTCGCCGCGGCGATCCCCAACCGCCGCTGCTCGCCTTCACTGACGCGGAACGGATCCTCCGCGGCGAGCGGCGCCAGGCCGAACCGCTCCAGGGCGGCGACGACGTCGGGGTCGACGGAATCGGGCACCCGACCCAGCGCCGGGAGGCCGGCCGCGACCTCCGCGGCGCAGGTCCGTCCGACGAACCCGAGCTCCGGGTTCTGGAAGACGAGCCCGAGCATGCGGGCGAGGCCGCCGCCACGCAGTCGCGCCACGTCCGCGGCCGGGAGGCCCGTGCCGTCGCCCACGAGCACCGAGCCGGCGTCGGGCCGGCGGATGCCCGCGAGCACGAAGAGCAGCGACGATTTCCCCGACCCATTGGGTCCGACCAGGGCCACGCGTTCGCCGGCGTGGAGATCGAGGCTGACGTCCGAGACCGCCGCGTCCCGGGAGCCACCCGGGCCGGCGGGATAGCAGACGGTGAGCTCCCGGGCCCGCAGCAACGAGTGAAGACGTGCCGGTCCCCGATTGCCGTCTGCGCGGCGGCCCGCTGCCATCGCGCGTTCCGCCGCCGGGTGGCCCGGCGCGGTCGATTGCTCCGCCGCCGCCCCAGGGCCCGCCGACGCCCACGCCCGCCAGGCGCGCGGCACCCAGCTGCCCAGCCGCTCCAGCGTGCCGGCGTGTGCGCGGCCGACCTCGCCGGGTGCCCCCACGGCCAGCTGACGGCCCTCGCCGTCGAGCAGGAGGACCAGGTCGGCCAGTGGCAACACCGCCTCGAGGCGGTGCTCCACGATCACCACCGTGCGTTCGCGCGACCGGACCAGGGATTCCAGCCGCCCGAAGACGGCCTCCATGCCGGGCGGATCCAGGTTCGCGGTCGGCTCGTCCAGCACAAGAAGGCCGGGCATCGGTGCCAGTACGTCCGCGATCGCCAGGCGTTGCTGCTCGCCGCCGGAGAGCGTGACGGTGGACCGCCGCTCGAACCCCGCCAGGCCGACCACGTCGAGCATCTCCCGCACGCGGGCGCGCATCGCCGACCGCTCCCAGCCGCGGTTCTCGAGCCCGAAGGCGACCTCGTCCTCGACCCGTGGCATCACCATCTGGCTCTCGGGCTCCTGGAAGACGATACCGGCCAGCGCGCTCACGGCCTGCGCCGGCGTGGACGCCACGTCCAGGTGCCCCACGCTGAGCGTCCCCTTCCACGTCCCGGGCAGCTCGTGCGGAACGAGCCCGGTGAGCGCCCGCGCGAGCGTGCTCTTGCCGCAGCCGGACGGCCCGATCACGAGCAGCGCCTGCCCGGGTGCGACCCGGAAGGAGAGGCCGGCGAGCGCCGGCCGTCCCCGGCCCCGGTACGTCCAGCCGAAACCGTCGGCCACGATCTCCGGCGGGACGATCGCCTCGCTGCCGGGCAGCATGGTCGAGCTGCCGGCCCACGGGGTCGCGACCCCTCCGTCGACCGTGGCGCGCCGGTGTGGCCCGCCCGGCCCGGAACCCTGCGACACCGGTCGGCTCAGGCGTCCGACGGGAAACCCTCCAGGACGCCGGCCTGCCGGATGGCGCGGACCAGCAGCCAGCCACCGAGCCCGGCGATGACGACCCCCGAGGCGATCCCGATCACGACGATAGCGCCCTGGAGCGCGACGCCGATGGAGGGGTAGTAGATGGGAATGTCGT
This sequence comes from Chloroflexota bacterium, assembly GCA_021789355.1. Next base: position 4,302 of record JAJYJR010000415.1, read on the forward strand.
GCACGACCTCGCCGACCGCGGCTCCGGCTCCGGCGGCGAGCACGACGGGCAACGTCCACCTGCGGTACCGGGCGGCGAAAAAGACGATCTCGGCGCCGGCTCCCTGGAGGATCCCCGACAGCACGACGTCCAGCGCCCACTGGTTGCCGAGGAGGGCCGACACGATCGCGGCCACGAGCTCGGCGAACAACGCCGCCCCCGGCTTGCGGACGATCAGCGGCGCGACGACGGCGGGCATGAGCCACACGCCGCTGCCGATGTACTGTCCCGGCGCGAAGGACGAGAACAGCGGCGCCGTGTAGCCCCACAGGTAGTCCCAGGCCCAGAACACCACCCCGAACGCCACCGCGATCACGGCGGTCACCAGGATGTCACGGGTTCGCCAGCGCGTGTCAGGTGACGTGAGGGACGTTCCGTAGCGCGCCACGTGGTCTGTCATCTGCTCACTCCTCCGAGGTACCTTGCGCGGCCGGCTCCACGGCCGACCGGCGCGTGTGGATGACCAGCAGCCGGCCCGACCGGCAGCGGACCGACGCGGTTGAACCCGCCAGTTCGTTGGAGAGCCCGCGAGAGGGCCCCATCAGGAGCGGCTCGTCGCGCAGCGGGTAGCGCAGGCCCTCGGTCACCACGCCGAGGGCGTCGCCTCCCCAGGGGAACAGCGACACGAAGTCGCCCGGCTCGCCGGCGATGTCGAGCCCGGGCGCGGAGCCGACCGGCCCCCCGTGCTCGAGGAGCCGCAGCGTCGAGCGGTCGTCCGCGAGCGCCATGTCTACGCCCCGCTCCCCAGCCAGGACCAGCAGCTCGATCGCGGACAGGGCGTGCTCGACCCGGGGCCCGCCGAGCGCACCCAGCGCGACCACCCGGTCGGCTCCCCGCTCGATCGCGGCCTCCAGCGCGAGCTCGAGATCGCTCTCGTCCTTCTCGGCCGGGACCCTCCGCACTTCGATGCCCGCCAGAGCCAGGCGCCGGACGAGCGCCGGTTCGGCCGAGTCGAGATCGCCGACCACCAGGTCGGGCCGCAGCCCCAGCGCCTCGCATGCGGCCGCGCCCGCGTCGGCGGCAATGACCAGCGTCACGCCGGCGAAGACGTCCGCGGGCAGGGCCGTCCGCGGGGGAACACGCCCGTTGCCGACGAGCAGCGCCTTCATCGGGTGCCGGGAGTCGCGGCGCGCCCGCACCGCGGGTTCGCGATGCCCCGGCGGTGGCGGAACCCTGGCTCCGGTGGCAGAAACACGACGACCTCCGTCTCCCCGGACAGAGGTCGGGCTCGTGGACTCCCTTCGCTGGTACGACCCAGATCAGGTTCCGAGGGTCTGCGGCACGTGCCGCACTCTCAGCACCGGCGTGGT
>JAJYJR010000416.1 GCA_021789355.1 Chloroflexota bacterium
CGCGGTCGTGACCAGCGGCCACGCCTTCCTGATCGGCGGGGAGGGCGCGAGTGGACCATCGCTGGCGACGTTCCGGAGCGATATCGCGCCGCGGCCGCCGTTCTTCGCCCTTGGGCTCATCGGCGCAACGATCCCGGCCCTGTCGATCACCGGCGACATCGGCCAGCAGCTGGGATACGTGGCGGCCGGCGTCGTGGGCGGGGCGGACTTCGTCCTGCTGATCCTGGTCGCGCTGGCCTACTCGCGCCGGCGCGCGACCCGGCGCCTGTTCTCCCGGCTGACGCATGGGCGGGTTCGTCCGCCGAGCGAGGACGATTACACGGCCTGATCAGCTGCCTGCGGCCGAGGCGGATGGCGCCGTCGAGCAGCGATCAGCTGCCTGCGGCCGAGGCGGATGGCGCCGTCGAGGGACCGACCGGCTTCCCCTGGAGCGCGGCGTCGATCGCGTTCGTGATCGCCTGGAGGCCCCACGATCCCAGGGCCGTCCCGTTCACGAGGATGGTCGGGGTTCCCTTGATACCCCCGGCTATGGCCGCCGCGGTAGCTGCCTGGACGGCCTTCACCCGGGCCGGATCGGCCAGGCACGTGTCGAACGCGCGGAGCCCGAGCCCGAGCCTGGTCGCGATCGCGTCGAACATCGTCCGGTTGAACGTGCCGCCGTTTTCCACCGGCCCCTGGTTCGCGAACAGGTACTCCTGGTAGGCCCAGAACTTGCCCTGGTCCCCGGCGCAGCGGGCCGCCGCGGCCGCCTGGATCGACTCGTCGCCGGCCGGGTTCGAGCCCGGTCCCAGGAACGCCAGGTCATGGAGGACCATCCTCGCCTGGCCGGTCCGCACGTACTGGTTCACCAGCCGCGGCTCGACCTCCTGCGCGTAGGCCTTGCAATTCGGGCACTGGAAGTCCACGTAGACGTCGAGCGTCACCCTGGCGTTGGCCTGCCCGAGGGTCTGCCCGCTTGCCAGCGCCGCGGGAGCCGGCTCCGCCGGGGCCACGATCGTGACCGCCGTCGGCGGCTGGCTGCGCAGCACGTTCGCGGCGAGCAGCACGACGCCGATCAGCACCGCCGCGGCCGTGATCACTGCGATCGGGGAGCGGGTGATGGCCGGCAGGCCAGTTCTCCGCGCGGCTGCGCGGCGGGCGCCCCTGGCGCCGATCCCGTGGGCCGGCGTTCCCCCCGGCCGCCGGCGCTCGCGCTCCGCGGCGCGCCGCTCTCGCCGGGTCACGGCGTTCGTGGGTGGTCGCTGTGATCTCAGTGCGGGTACCTCCTTTCGCCTCCGCTCGCAGGGTCCGGTGACGCAGCGGCCTCGTCAAGAACTGGATGGCCCGGTCGGTGGCGACAGGTGGCGGGGATCGCCCGCCGGGCCTACGGACGCAGGCGGACCATCCAGCAGGGTGGGCGCGAGGGAAGGCGTTCGGCGGGCAGCAGTCCGCCGGTCCGCTCGTCGGAGGCGAGGACGTTCGCGGACGGGTCCCCCTCGACGATGATCCAGGCGCCGGGCTCGAGCGCGGTCACCAGCTGGCGCAGCTGCTCGACCATGAGCGGCTCGGTGGCCGCTCCGACCGCGCCCGCGTCGTCCGCCGGGACCACCGCGATCCGGTAGCGACCGGCCGGGAGGCGGCCGAGCTCGTGCGGTTCGACGACATCCCAGGCGAACGGCCGGGGAAGCGGGAATCCGGGGGCCCTCCGCGCCAGCCAGAGCGCGGGGCCGGGGAGGGCTCGATCGACGACCTGGGCGAGCCACACCCGGCGGCGCTCGAGATCGTCGCGGCGACCCCGCAGGAGGCGCGTGTTCCGCCGATCCGCCTCCGCCCGCAGGAGCGCGATGCGTTGCGGGGAGCCGTCCGCACCCGCGCTGAGCACGACGCTCCCGGCGTCGAGGAGCCTGCCGGCACGAGGATCGACCACCGGCGCGGAGGTGGGCGGCGCCTCCGCGCCGGACGGCTCATCTCCGTCGCCCAGTGCCTCCGCGTCCTGGCCTGTGCCCGCGCCTGCGCCGGGCAGGGAGCCCCCCAGGGCGATCAGCGTCCGCGCCCCGAGAGCCGCAAGCGCCCCGCACGTCGCCCGGAGCGTGGGGGCCGCGACCAGCAGCACGGCGGGCCCCAGTGGTCCGATCACGGCCGCCCACGCCTGCAACGATTCACCGGACGGCAGCGCGAGGCCGGACCCGTCGACCGCGACCCCGGTCCAGGCCTCGAGCCCCGTCGCGAGCGCCTCGCGGGTCGCCGCCTCGCTCTCGGCGATGGTCTCCATCGCCTCGATCCGCAGCAGCTGCGCGCCGGCGTCGGCGAGCATGCCCGCGTGGGCGCGGTGCTCGGCGGCCGATGCCGCGGCGTCCAGGGACAGATCAGACGTGCGAGACCCCTCCAGTGGCCCCACCAGCCCGGCCACCCGGATCGGCGGCGCAGGTTCGCCGCTCCGCGCGGGCCTCGCCGCGTCCTCGGCCTCCGCGGCGGCCTCGCGGGCGAGATCGAGCGCGGCCGCGATCCACTCCCGGCCACGGCGCGCGGCACCCATGCGGGACAGCGTTCGCCGGTGGAGGGAGCCGGTGACCGCGGTAAGGACGTCGGCCCCGGCGAGCGCGACCTCCAGGTGAAGGGCGCGCAGGGCGGCAGGCTCGCGGATCGGCATCGGGAGGGCGCCGACCGTCGGCTGCGGCGCGACGCCCCGTCGCGCAAGCTCGGGCCGCGGGTCGCCGTCCATGACCAGGATCACCCGGTCGGGAGCGCTCATGCGCGCCTGGCCCGGTTCAGGCCAGGTCGGCCAGGGCCCGGCGGCCCGGGAAGCCGGTCGACAGCTCGTGCCACCAGGCGATCTCGCCCTCCCCGAGCCGCCAGCAGAGCCAGACCTGTCGGCCCGATACCAGGGCCGGGAAGTCGACGAGCCCGGACTGGATGTCGCGCAGCGTGACGCCCCAGGCATCCACCTGCACGACGGCACGTTCCATGCTCCTGACGATCTCGCGCACGCGGGCCTCGTGGGCGCGGAGTCGCTCGTCCGACCCGGGCGCCCCGTCGGACGCCAGCACCTCGCGGATGTCGCGCTGCGCCTCCGCAAGGGCGTCACGGTCGGCCTTCAGCTGCTCGAGCAACGGCCGCAGCTCGAGGAGCCGCTCGTTGGCCGCGTCGATGTCGTAGAAGCGTGCCATTGCGCGATTCTCGCACGACCGCCGCGGGTGCCCGCTCAACCCCCGCCCGGCATCTCCCGGACCCGTGTCCCCGCGGCGGCGACCGGATCCGGCCGCGGCGCCTGCCGCGGCGCCTGACCCGCCGCGGCGCCTGATAGACTCGTGCGCGAAGCGGAGTAGTCCTGTCGCCTGCCGGCGGCACGGGGAGATCGACATACCGGCCACGGCCCGGTCCCCCACCTCGACCCGAGACGGACGAGAGCTTCGACCAGACACCTGGTCGAGAGCTCGAGCGCTCCGCCCGACATCTCGACCAGGCAGCGGAGATGTCGAGCGGTGTGGCGCAGGATCGGTATCGCGGCTGGCGTGGCGCTCCCGGCGGTGGTCATCCGCCTGGCGGGCATCCATCCGTCGCCCGAACTCACCGTGGTCGTGTTCGGCGCGGCCGTGGTCACGTCCGCGGTCCTGCTGGCGTGGGCCGCGGAGGCCGCCCAGGTGGACATCTCGGGGAGCCTGGCCATCGCGATCCTCGCACTGATCGCGGTCCTGCCGGAATACGCCGTCGACCTCTACTTCGCCTACTCGGCCGGCACTCGCCCGGAGTACACGCAGTTCGCGGCCGCGAACATGACCGGGTCGAACCGGCTCCTCATCGGGATCGGGTGGCCGCTCGTCGCCTTCGTCGCCCTGTGGGCGATCCGCAGGCGACGGGGCGCGCGACCCTCGGACGGTCCCGGCGTCGCGCGGCGGCAGGCCGGCCGCCGCAGGCCGGTGATCGCGCTGCCGGCGCACCGGCGCGTCGAGCTCGGGTTCCTCGCACTCGCGTCGGCCTACGCGTTCGTGATTCCCATCACCCGCTCGATCGCGTGGTACGACGCGGCCATCCTGCTCGCGCTCTTCGCCCTGTACCTCTTCCGGGTGACCCGCGAGGGACGTGGCGAGCCCGAGCTGATGGGGATCGCCGCGCAGATCGGCGCCCTGCCGCGCCGCCGTCGCCGGACGCTCGTCGCCGGCATGTTCTTCGTCGCCGCGGCGATCGTCGTGTCAGCCGCGGAGCCGTTCGCGAACGGCCTGGTGGACACCGGGCGCAACCTGGGGATCGATCAGTTCCTGCTCGTACAGTGGCTCGCGCCGCTCGCGTCGGAGGCGCCGGAGCTGATCGTCGCGACGCTCTTCGCGTGGCGGCTCAAGATCGACGACAGCCTCGGTACGCTCCTGTCCGCGAAGGTGAACCAGTGGACCCTCCTGGTCGGCAGCCTGTTCGTCGCCTACGCGCTGGGAGGCGGGCGGGGCGGTCTCCCGCTGGACGATCGCCAGACCGAGGAGTTCCTGCTCACGAGCGCGCAGGCGCTGCTGGGCTTCGCCGTGCTCGTGGATCTCTCGTTCGGGGCATGGGAGGCGGGCGCACTGCTGCTCCTCTTCGCGCTGCAGTTCCCGTTCCCGAGCACTGAGATCCGGCTCGTCTTCTCGGCCGCCTACATCGCGCTCGCGGCCCTGCTCCTGGTCCGCAAGCGTGGGTCGCTGCGCCCGATCCTCACCGCCATGGTCAACTGGGGCGCCCGCACATCCCCGTCCGCCGAACGGCCGCGCGGCGAGGTCAGGCCTCGACCCGCCGCCTCAGCGCCTCCTCGACGGCCGCCTGCAGGCGGAACCGGTCCGGGCGACCGGTCAGGGGCGTGACGCGGTGCGGCCCCTCCTCCTCGACCCAGTCGAGCTCGAGGCCCGGGGCGGTCAGCACGACCGGGACGTCGGGGTACAGCTCGCGGAGGTTGCGGATGAGCTGGCGCCCACCGTCGCTCTCGCCGGTGGACCACACGTCATAGACGAGCACGTCGGCCCGTTCGGCGGCATCGCAGGGTTCGCCGCGGAGGACCGGGCAACGGCGCAGCGAGGGGCCCGCGCACTGCTCGACCTCGTACCCGGACAGGCGGAGGGCATCCACTTCCTGGTCGGCCATGTCGATATCGTGGTGCACCACGAGGACGCGCGTCATCGCCGGATCCTCCTTCGTCCCCGCGCGGCTGCGAGGGCCGGCGCGGGACGCTTCGAGTCGCTCGATGGTGGCGCCATCCGGCACACGAGACACAGGGGCAAACGTCCCGATTCGCGCGGGACCCGGGTGGGGCGAGTCGGGTGGGCGGGTCGGCCCCCCGGTCAGGGCTCGACGTCCACCTCGAGGTCGCCCCGCACCTCGAGCACCCGGGCCTGCAGCGGGGAGGCCGGCGAGGGCCGCTCGAACCGGAGGTCGACCTGCGCCCCGGCCACCGTGAGCCCCCGGAGCTCGACCTCGTGGACGAAGCCCGGCATGACCGGGCGGACCACCCGGAGCCGGCGCTCGAACCCGTCCGGCTCGAGCCCCAGGAGCCGCTCGACCAGGTACGGGACGCTGGCGGCCGACCATGCCTGGGGGTGGCAGGCGACCGGATACGACACCGGCGCGGCGTGGTCGGCGCGCTCGAAGCCCGCGAAGAGCTCCGGCAGCCGGTCGTGCGGGAACGCGTTCGCGGCATCCA
>JAJYJR010000417.1 GCA_021789355.1 Chloroflexota bacterium
CGGACCCACACGCTATAACTCGTCGAGCCGTTACCACTTCGGCCGCTGCTGTCCCCGCCCGATCACCAACCGCCGCAGGTCGCTTCCGCGGGCACCGTGACGATCTCGGGCGGGTGCGGACGGAGCCGTCCTGACCACGGCCCCCGATCGATCAGGTCGGCTCGACCCGCAGACGCGCGAAGAGGTAGGCGACGCAGGCGACCTCGAGCCCCGCGGCCAGCAACTCGCGACCGACCATCACATCGTGCGGCTTGGCAGGATCCACGCGCACGGCGAGCGGAAGGCCGAGATACTCGATCAGGATGCTGCGCTTCGCGCCGATCGTGCGGCCTCCCCGTCCCCCCGCGTTGTGGAACGTCGGACCGGCGCCCGCCGCGCACCGTCTGGGCGTCGATCATCACCATCGTGGGCTCGACGTGCTTGCGCTTCGCGCGCCGTCGGATCAGCCGCGCGATGCGGGCCATCGCCCGCTCCCAGACCCCGTTGGCGCGCCAGCGCCGCCATTGCTGCCACACCGCTGGCCAGGGCGGGTAGCGCTCCGGCAGGTGGCGCCACTGGCAACCGGTGCGGGCGAGGAAGAGGATCGCCTCGACCATCCGCCGGCGGGGATAGCGCGCCGGCATGCCGCGACGGCCCCGCGGGTCGAACAGGTCACGGACGAGCAGCCACTCCCGGTCCGTCAGCTCGATCATCGCGCCCATCGGCTCGATCGTGACGGAGCGCCGTGACAGGTTTCATGGCGCAAGCAGACGAGGCCGAGCGGGATCTTCCGTTCAGGCAGGCTCTGAGTCGGTCATGCGGAGAGGTCCTCGCTCGCCAGCACTGCGCCTTCTCGGAGCGTCAGCCTTGAGTGCCCGTTCGTATCCTGGCGAGTGGACTGGAGGAACTTGAGCTCAATCGCGCCATGTTCCTCGAGCTTGTCGAGCGGGAGGCAGTGGAGTGCGACGCTCGAAGTGGATGCCCATCGGGCCTGGAACGGCGCACAGAGTCCCTGGCCCAGGCGCCACCGGTCGGGGCGGAGAGACAGGCTCCACGTCGGCCGACCATCATCGTCTGACCAACGCTGGGTATGCCGCGGCGTGACTCTCGATGTCCGTGCCCGCGTACCAGGCGAGCGGGTCGGGGACTTTGCTTACTGGGGGCCCGAGTCCGCTCGGAACGTCGCGCCGGGGACGCGGCGCACACCTTGCGTGCCGCGCGCAGGTGCCCGACGATGCCACCATGCCGGAGCTGCCCGAGGTCCAGGCGCTGGCCACGTTCGTCGCGTCGCGGGGTCGCGGCCGCCGGATCGCCCGCGTCGAGCTGCTGTCGTTCGCGGCGCTCAAGACCGTCAGCCCGCCGCTCTCGGCGCTGGTGGGCCGGGACATCGCGGGGTGCGGCCGACGCGGCAAGTTCCTGCTGATCGAGACGGTGCCCGGCGAGCCCATGTCCCCTGGACCGGCGCCCGGTCCCGCGGCAAGCGAGACGGTGTCATCCGAACCGGCACCCCGCACCACGGAGGACGGCCCGCCGCCGGCTCGACTCTGGCTGGTCGTCCACTTCGCGCGCGCCGGCTGGCTGCGCTGGCACGACGCTCCCCGGGGCGCTCAGGGCGCGGCGCGGCCCGCGGCCCGAGCCGAAGACCTCGCCCCGGTGCTGCGCGCGGTCCCGCCCGGGGACGCGACCCGGCCCAGGATCCGCGGGGGGCCGCTCGCGATGCGCGCGACGCTGGACGACGGCTCGGGCTTCGACCTGACCGAGGCGGGCACCCAGAAGCGCCTGGCCGTGTACGTGGTCCGCTCGCCCGAGGAGGTCGACGGGATCGCCCGCCTGGGCGTCGACCCCCTGGACCCGGCGTTCGACGCCGCCGCGCTGGGCAGGCTACTCGCGGGACGGTCGGGACAGCTCAAGCACCTCCTCGCCGACCAGTCGGTGATCGCTGGCGTTGGCAACGCTTACTCGGACGAGGCACTCCACGCGGCGCAGCTGTCGCCGTTCCGCCCCGCCGGGAACCTGTCGGTCGAGGAGGTCACGCGGCTCCATGGCGCCCTCCTCGTGGTCCTGCGCGAGGCCCTGGCGCGCAACGAGGGGGTGCCGGCCTCCGAGCTCAAGGACGGGAAGCGGACCGCGATGCGCGTCCACGGCCGGACCGGGCTCCCCTGCCCGGTCTGCGGTGACACGGTTCGCGAGGTTTCCTTCGCGGACCGCTCGCTGCAGTACTGCCCGACCTGCCAGACCGGGGGCAAGCCTCTCGCGGACCGCCGGCTCTCGAGGCTCCTCCGCTGAGACGCGCGGCGCGGCCCCGGGAGACCGTTATCGCTGCTCGACCCCGGTGAGCGGGTGGAGCGGACCGGTGCCGGCGCCAGTCCGCTCGACCGCGCGGGCGATCTCGACCAGGTCCTCCGGCGCGAGCGAGATCGAGCCGGCGGCGACCCACCCGTCGACCTGTTCCGGCGACCGCGCCCCCACGATCGCGCCCGTCACGCCCGGCCAGGCGAGCGTCCAGGCCACGGCGATCGCGGAGACCGTCGTCCTGCGCCGCTCGGCGATCGGCCGCAGGGCATCGCGCAGCGCGAGGTTGCGCGAGAGCGCCGGCTCCTGGAACTGCGGGTTCCTGGTCCGCCAGTCGTCCTCCGCCATGCGGGCCACCCGCTCCGCCGAGAACGAATCGGTGAGGATTCCGGACTGCATCGGGCTGTACACGATCACGCCTGTGCCATGCGCGGCCGCCCACGGGATGACGTCCTCACCGGCTCCGCGGCGGATCAGCGAGAAGGGGGGCTGGAGCGAGTCGACGTGACGGACCGCCTCGGCCCGATCGAGCAGCGCGACGTCGAAATTGGCGACGCCCGCCGCGCGGATCTTCCCCTCGTCGGCCAGCCGTGCCATCTCGCCCCAGGACTCCTCGACGGGCGTGTCCGTCCGGTCCGGCCAGTGGAACTGGTACAGGTCGATCCGCTCGACGCCCAGCCGCCGCAGGGACGCCTCGACCTCGCGGCGGATGGACGCGGGCTGCAGGTTCCGCTCGGGCTCGTCGAAGGGGCGCGACGTGTCCGGAACCATGCCGCCCTTGGTGAACACGAGCGGACGCTCGCCCGCGTGGATCTGCCGGAGCGCCTCGCCGACGACCTCCTCCGAGTGTCCCAACCCGTAGATCGCTGCGGTGTCGATCCAGTTCACGCCGCGATCGACGGCGTGGCGGATGGCCTCGACCGAGGTCGCATCGTCCTGCGGGCCCCAGCCGTAGGCCCATCCGCCGCCGCCGATGGCCCAGGCCCCGAACCCGACCGTGGTGATCTCCAGCCCGCTCGATCCGAGCGGACGCACGTCAAGCGTCATCCCGACGCCTCCTTCCGTTTCATCGAAGCCGGGCGCGTGGTGCCCCGGGGATGGCGGCTGCCGCCGCGCTCGCCGGGCACGAGCACGAAGGCACCCTCGACGTCCCCCGCCTTCAGCCGCTCGAGCGCCCGGTTGCCCTCGGCCAGGGGCAGCGGTTCGTACGCCGTCCGGATCGGGATCTCGGCGGCCAGGGCGAGGAACTCGAGGGCATCCTGGCGCGTGAAGTTCGCCACGCTCCGCAGGGACCGCTCCCACCAGAGCGGCTCGTACGGGAACTCGGGGACCAGGTCGAGGTGGATCGCGTTGATCGCAACCGTTCCACCGCGGTCCAGCGCGCGGAGCGCGGCGACCACGACGTCGCCGGCGGGGGCGAACGTCACCGCCGCATGCAGCGGCCGTGGAGGCCGAACGTCGTAGCCGCCGGCCCAGATCGCGCCCAGGTCGAGCGCCCGGCGTCGTTCGTGCTCGGAGCGGGTGCAGACGTAGACCTCGCAGCCCCAGTGGACCGCGACCTGGATCGCGAGCGAGGCGGACGCGCCGAACCCGTAGAGTCCGAGGCGCCCGCCGGGCTGGATCCCGGAGACCTTCAGCGCCCGGTACCCGATGACGCCACCGCAGAGGAGTGGCGCCGCGTCAAGGTCCTCGAACGTCTCGGGTAGCCGCAGCGCGAAATCGGCACGCGCCGTCATGAGCTCGGCGTAACCGCCGTCGCGGTCCCAGCCGGTGAACCGGGCCTGGACGCAGAGGTTCTCGCGGCCGGACCGGCAGAACTCGCAGCGGCCGCAGGCGCCGCCGAGCCACGCGACGCCCGCGCGATCGCCGATCCGCCACCCCTCGACGTCCGACCCGAGGGCCTCGACGACGCCGACGACCTGGTGGCCCGGGACGATCGGAAGATGTCGCGCCTCCACGTCGCCCTCGGCGATCTGGAGGTCGGTGCGGCAGACCCCGCACGCCCCCACCCTGAGCAGCAGCTCGCCCCGTCCCGGCGCGGGATCGGGGAGCTGGACCTCGCGGAGCGGGTGCTCCGCCGCGGGTACCGGTCGTTCGACGACGAGTGCGCGCATGACACCGCGACTATCCGCCGGTCGCGGGGAACGCGCAACCACGGGCAGGGCGAGCCCCGCGCAGGCCCCTCGTCGCCGGGTTGAGGGCGCGGAGCGGTCAAAGGCCGAACGGGGCTGGCGGCATGTAACAGAAGCGCATACCCTTGGCACGTCGCACCTGACGCGCACCGGCGCGTCACCGTCCCGGTTCGGCCGGAACGAACGGGAGGATCATGCCTCGTGGCGATCGACCGCAGGCTCCTGAACTGGGGCATCTTCTTCGTCGCGCTTGGAGCGGTGCCGCTGCTCGTGCAGCAGGGCACGGTGAACCACGCCGCGGCGGGCGAGGCGTGGAAGCTCTGGCCGCTCATCATCGTCGGTATCGGGGTCGGCATCCTGCTGCGCCGCACGCCCGCCGCGTTCGCCGGCGGGCTGGTGGTCGCCGCCACCTTCGGACTGGTGTTCGGCGGGCTCCTCGCGACCGGCCCGGACCTCGCCGGCATCTCGGGATGCGGCAACCCGAACGTCCACGGGGCCGCAGTGACCAGCCAGGGCAGCGGGACGTTCTCCGGCGCCGGAGCGGCACGGATCCAGATGAACTGCGGGGTGCTGAACGTCACGACCAACCCGGGCAACGGCTGGTCCTTCCAGGGCCAGGATCCGCAGGACGGGGCCGCGATTCTCGTCCAGGGCCCCTCGTCGCTGGACCTCTCCGCGCCGTCCCGGTCGAACGCCTTCTGGAACGTGACCGGCGACTACAACCGTAGCTGGCAGGTCAGCCTGCCCACCGATCCCTCGGTGGGCCTCACGATCGGCGTCAATGCCGGCTCGGGCCAGATCGACCTGTCAAATGCGCATCTCTCCAGCCTGGACGCCCAGATCAACGCCGCGGACGTTCGCCTCGATCTCTCCAGCACGTCCGTGTCCGACTTCCGCATCAAGGTCAACGCCGGCGCGGGTCACGTCTCGCTCCCGTCGGCCTCGAGCGCGTCCGGGTCGATCAGCGTGAACGCTGGGTCGCTCGACCTCTGCCTGCCGCAGAGCAGCGGCCTGCGGGTTCGGTCCAGGAGCGCGCTCTCGTCGACCAGTTTCGCGATACCGGGTCTGTGGAGCGGTGACACCTGGACGAGCGCTAACTTCGCAAGTGCGGCCAGCCGCATCGACCTGCAACTGGACGCGAACCTCGCCTCCGTCAACGTGAACCCGGCTGGGGGATGCAGATGAACGATCGGCTG
>JAJYJR010000418.1 GCA_021789355.1 Chloroflexota bacterium
GACGGTGCCCGCGCTGTAGTTCGTCACGTAGACGTAGCTGCCGTTCGGGGTGATGGCGACGCCGTAGGGGCCGCCGCCCACGGTGACGGTGGTCGCGACGGTGTTGTTGCTGGTCTGGATCACCGAGACGGTCCCGGAGCTGTAGTTCGTCACGTAGGCATAGGACCCGTCCGGGGTGATCGCGACGCCGTGGGGGGAGGTGCCTACGGTGACGGTTGCACTGACCAGTGGGGCATTCGCCCCCCGGTAGGCGCTGATCGTGCCGGACGCTTTCTCGCTCACCGAGAACGACACTGTGTAGCTCGCGGGCTCACTCGACGCCACGCGGAAGAAGCTCGCGTGGGCGAGGTTGGTGCTGTTGTTGTTGGTCGCACCTTCGAGCGAGGTCCAGCCGGTCGGGGTGGTGATCGTGACGCCAGTCCCGCCCCGCGCATACACGGCCATGAGCAGGACGTCGCCGTTCTGCACGCCGGTCGGCATGGTCATGACGATGCTGGTCGCGCCGCCGCCGTTGTTCGAGCCGACGGCGGCGACGAAGCTGATGCTCATGCCGGGCGGGGGAGTCGGCGTCGCGGTCGGCGACGGGCTGGGCGTGTGGTGGGGGTTGCCACGGCCAGCGACCGGCGCCGCCCCGAGTAGGACCAGCGCGGCCAGCAGGACCGCGAGGACGCCAGCGAGTCGTGCACGCACGTCATTCCTCCACCCAGACGTTCACGTCGTAATTAGGTGTCCCCGAGCCAGCTACGGTAGTCACCCGGAACTCCCAGAAGGCGCTGACCGGCACGTTCGGCTCGCGGCCCAGCGGCCACTGGTAGGACAGGCCCGTCTGGGGGTGGACCAGCCAGCCGGAGAGGACCGTGGGGCTGGTGCCGTCGGTCGTGTCGTTGGTGCGGGACGTGAACTGGCTGGTCCGGGACGTGTCCGCGCTCACGACGTTGTTGGTGCCAGCCGCGCCGCCCAAGGAGGCGGCCGTGGTCTTGACCAGCTCGATCAGGATCGGTGTGGCGGTGGCGCTCGTGCCGTCGAACGACACGTCGAACGCCACGATCTTGCAGGTGACGGCGGCGCCGGTCGCGATCTCGACTGCGACCTTCGCGGCAGCGCTGGCGGTGGCTACCTTGCCCGAGTTCACGACGTACAGACTGATGGCTACTGCGCTCCCATCTCTGCGGCGATGCGATCGAGCAGCTGCTCGGCGGACTCGTCCGGCCGGTAGCGGTAGTCGTAGTGCTGCCCGCGCGCGATGACCCGAAAGCCGACCGACTCCCCGGCCACGGACTCCGGGATCAAGTCGTCGCAGCCCTTGCGGGCGAGGACCGCGCGCCAGTACCCGAGGCGCTTCTCGTCGAGGGATCGGTTCACGCTGCCACCACCTGTGCTCCACGCTCCGCGGCCGTGCGGTAGGCATCGGCCCACTCGGCCGCCCGCACCCGGTAGTCGTACTCGGCCAGCACGCGCTCGCGCGCGGCTGCGACTAGATCGTCACGCAGCGCCGGGTTCTCGGCCAGTCGCCGGACGGCGCGACGCCACTCGTCGGCCCCGCGTGCGAGCAGGGCGTCCGTGCCGTCCCGCACCACGTCGTAGGGCGCCGGGCGCATCAGGCGCTGCGCCACCGTGGGGATGCCGACGCAGGTGTATTCGAGCCAGTGCAACTCGCTCTTGGCACGGTCAAAGTCGTCCCCGACCAGCGGCGCGAGCCCGATGTCGGCCCAGATGCCGGCCAGCGTCCGAGCGAACTCGGGGATGCCATCGACGTAGCGCACCACCTCGTCGAAGTACTTGGGGGCGTCGGGGCCGCCCTCGTAGCCGAAGAACACCGTGCGCAGCCCGGCCCCGCGGACGGCCGCAGCGCACTCGCCGCCGTGCCACCGCCCGTCGTTCCCACGCTCGCCGAAGTAGTCGCGCAGGCGGCTCTCGGCCGAGCCGTAGAACAGGGTCGTGATCCGGCGGTCGGGTTGCTCGGTCGTGGGGCGGTAGATGGATGGATCGACCGCGTTGCGGACAACGCGGATGTTGCAATTGAAGGTGCCGTACCGCTGTGCCAGTGCCGGGGTGGCGACCGTCACGAGCGTGGCCTTGCGGGCCATCTCGCGCACGAAGTCGGCCTCGCGCTGCGCCACCGTCCACTGGGCATTCCAGCGGCCCATGACGAGCGGATCGTCGTCGGTGTCGTAGACGTAGGGCTTGCCATGCTCCTGCACCCACGTCCACGTCCAGTGGGTATTGCTGAACGGCAGGAAGCCCGCTTGGGCGACCTGCGCGATCTCCTTCAGGGTGTCGTAGAAGCGCCGGAACACGACCACATCCGCCCACTCCAAGGGCTCGGTATCGAAGCCGTGCTGGTCGGCGCTGATGCCGACCAGATAGCGGCTCTCGACGCCGAGCGCCCGGAGTGGTTCGTCGAACTGGCTGCCCCGGAAGTACGGGCACGGCATCTGGGGGTCGTGCCCGTAGTACAGGACGTGAAGCGGCTCAGACGTGAGCGGACTCCTTGTGGGCATCGAGGTAGGCCACGGCCGCAGCGAAGCGGTCCCGGTCCTCGTGAAGCAGGCCGATGGCGACGTTGCAGCGGTGGCAGAGCAGGCCGCGAACGCGGCCCGTCTGATGGTCGTGGTCCACGGAGAGCGAACTGATGGTTCCCTTGGGCGTATTCGAGACGGTCTCGGGCTGCCCACAGATGGCACATCTGCCGTCCTGCTCTGCGAGCAGGCGCTCGTACTCCGCGTTGGTCAGGCCGGAGCGGTGCTTGCGTACGCTCCTTCGATGCGCCTCGGCAGTGTCCGGCGTGTAGTCGGCCCCCCGGTTGGGACTGGCCGTGCCGTACATCGGGTTGCGCTCACCGCGCTTGGCTGCCGCCTGTGTAGCCCGCTTCGCCGGGTCGGCCCATGCCGCCCGGCTCTGGCGGGACTTCTCGGCCTTCTGCTCCTCGGTCCACTGCGGACCGGGCTTGCCGCGCCGCGAGGCCGCGATCTTGGCGCGTGTCTCCGCTGACTGAGTTGTGCCGCGGCGTGCCGCGGCGATCTTGGCTCTGGTCTCTGGCGATCTTGTTCTGTCCATGGTATGCAGTGTAACATAACACATGGACTGAACGACCCTACCACCCAACCGATAAGTCAGAAACCGATTGTCCAGCCGTTCAACTGGATCGTGTCACCGTTCGCGGCCACGGTCGCGGTCGCATTGAGCAGCGTCTCCAGCATCGGGATGTTGCCCGCGCCAGCGAGGGAGTTGAAGAGCACGACCTTGCCGATGGTGACCTGCACGGCGCCCGTGTAGGTCCAGGTGTGCAGGAACTCCTCCTGCCCCGCGCCGGGGAAGGTCGGGGAGGTTGCGCCGCCGTAGCCGGCGAACGCGCGAGCGAGCCCGCTCGTCGTCTGCTCGGTGGCCGCGCCGGTCGCCGTGCCGTCGGCCCACAGGCCGTCGGCCGTGCGGGTGACGTCGGTCGCCGCCGGAGTCGTGGTGGAGGTCGAGAGCGCTACCCACCACATCGGGGCGCCGCCCGGCAGCACCACGCCAGCCGACGCCGCAGCCGGCGTGGTGCCAGCGGCGCCGGTGAGCGGGATGGCGTACCACTGGTCCACGGTCGCGGCCGTGGCCGTGTTCGAGAGGACGACGCCGAGTACCGGGTTCGTGAACGCGCTCGTCGCGATGGCGTTTGCGACGAACAGGAACTTCCCCTGCAGCCCGACGTTACCGGCGCCCGACGTGGCCGTGGGAAGCGCGGTGCCAGAGGTGAACGTGGTGGCCGTCGGGGCCGTGGCTGAGCCGGTGATGGCGAAGCCGTTGAGGTCCGCCCCGATGTCGCCGAAGGTGGCGATGCGCTGGAACTGGTCGCGCCCGACGTTCAGACGCAGGTTGTGGGTGCGGCGGATCTCCCGCCAGACGCGGCGCTGCATGCCGTAGGCACCGTCGCGCCACTCCTTGCCGACGAGGACCGGCTGGGTGAACGCCCGGGGGTCCTGCACCAGATCGCGCGGGTGGACTCGCGCACCGTCCGGCACGAGGCTCGTGGTCCGCACCTCGACGGGATCGAGGTAGCGGCGGTATCCGGCCACGAACGAGGCGGGGTCGAGGATGCCGCGCGCGAGGAACCCGATATCCTCCGACACGCTGCGGCGGAAGCCGCTGGGGCGGCGCGAGATGAAGTCGTAGATCACGGATCTCCTCCTGTCGAGGGTGCGGACGCCGCGTCGGTGCATCCCTGCCCCGCCGGGCGCGGCGTCACCGCCGGGCGGGGACCGATCAGTAGCCCGCTGGTTGGACCCCGCGGTCCGAGTCGGGCAGTCGGCCGGACTTGCGCACCCTGCTCGCGCAGCGGCGGCAGAGGTACGCGGATTGCGAGCTGTAGTAGGCGATGTGGCGGTGGCAGAACGAGTGGCTGCAGGTGTTGCACTGCTCCGTTGCCTCGCCGTTGCGCTTGCGCTGGCACAGCGGGCAGAACGCGGATGCCACGCCCAGTGAAGGACTAGCTCCGCGCCCGGCGCGTGCGCGGGGGCACGACGACGGCCGCCGCCTTGGCCGCGCCGACCAGCCGCTCGCCCATCTCGCGCACCGCCGCCTGCGCCTCGTCCTCGCGCTGCTGGATCTCATCGAGCTGCTCGTCGGTGAGCGGGATGCCCTTGCCCTGCGGCTCCAGCGTCCCGTCGGCGCGGCGACGGTAGCCCTGATAGTGCGGCGTCGGCACCCAGCCCATCCGGCGCAGGTACGGTTCGCAGGCGTCGCAGTCGACGGCCATCGGGGTCCGGTCCCCCGGCGCTGGCGCGTCGGCGCGGACGTGGTTGTGCCCGGTCTCCCCGACCGAGACGGAGTAGGTGCGGTAGTCGGCGTAGAGGACGGTCACACTGACGCTCCCTTGACGATGCGCCCGCACTTGGGGCACCTGCGTTCCCAGTCCCAGAGTCCCCGGCGGCAGCACGA
The DNA here is from genome assembly GCA_021789355.1 of Chloroflexota bacterium. The sequence continues at coordinate 4,918 of JAJYJR010000418.1, forward strand.
GCGCGTGGCCGTCGTGGTGGCTCGGGCGGGCTTGACCTCGATGATGCTGTCGTAGCGGCGAGCGGCCGACGAGCCCCGGATCGCCGCGGCCTGCTCGTCGGTGACGTGGATGCGTCCGCGACTGTTCGCCCGCAGGCTTCCGCCGCCGTCGAAGTCGACGCCTCGGGCGCCGCCCAGCAGCGCGAAGTCCGGCACTCGGGTACCTCCCTGAGATGCGAGGCGGGGAGTCCGGCACTGTCACCCGAGCGCGGGCGTGGCGGGCTCCCCGTCGCTGTTCGCTTTCGGCCAGCCTCGCGGCTGCCTCGTATGGTGGACTACGGCGCGTACGTCCCGCTGACGGCGCGCTGCTCGCGGTCGCGGCGGCGGGCCTCCAGCCAGTGCAGCGCCTCCTCGCAGTGGGTGATCGCGAGGCTCGTCTCCCGGCTGGGAGTGTTCGGCTCGTGGTTCAGGACGCGCAGCCGGGCGATGACGAGCGGCAGGATCGTCTCGGGGACGTCTCCGATCAGCTCCCCGCCCGTCAGGGATCGCGGGGCGTCCTGCCACACGATCCTGCTCCCCAGCCTCGTCGTCTCGACCTTCGTCTGCTCGGGCATGCTGCCCTCCTCTGGGGCGTGTTGCCCCGTGCTAGGCGCCGGCCCCGCCGGGGGCATCCGACGCTCCCCCGGCTCGGTTAGCGG
>JAJYJR010000419.1 GCA_021789355.1 Chloroflexota bacterium
CGCTCCGTGACGCCGGCGTTGTAGCTCGCGGTCTCGTGGGCGTCGAGCGGATCGTGGCGACGAAGCGCCCCCGAGTCGTGCCCGGCCTCGGGATCTCACTCGCCTGGAACGCTTCGCCGGACGATGACGACCCATTCGACGGCGGCGCGGACTTCTTGACGACGAGCGACGCCGTACCCCGCGACGAGTCACCGCCCGAGAAGTTGGCCTGGCGTGACGCGATCGCTGCTGTCTGGGGCCGATCGCCGGTCACGAAGGCCGTCGGCGTCGACATCGCAGTGACGAAGGCGACTGCACTCGCGGCGATGCTCAAGCCGGTCATCGATGGGCTCGAGCCGTACCTGGGGCAAGAGCCGCTCGGGCGGGGGACGCTCCGTCCGCGCGACGAGCAAGTGACCTGGCTACGTATCTCTCGCATTCCGGGGCTTCCCGTCGCGCTTCGCGTCCGCGCAGGCGACGCGCCGCTTCCAGGAATAGGTCGCATTGTCCCACCGGTCCCGTCACTCCCCGAGATGGACCCGGACTTCACGTGGTCGACGTCGGATCTCGAGGCCATCGACCGATGGCGAGCATGGCACCGGACCTTCGCACCGGATACGCCAACCTTCTAGTCACGCGCGTTCGGGGCTGATGCGGCCCGCCGACGACGCTCGGTGGCGCCGCATCCGGCAGCTCAAACTGGGGCGGGGTTGGCCCACCGGGTGACTGCAAGCGGCCTACGCTGTGAGGCATCCAGAGACGGGAGGGCTGTATGGCAGGCGGGAAGATCTACCTCCGCGAGAAGGACGGACTCGTGCCGATGACCGAGGCGCGCTACGACGCGGAGGACATCCTCCAAGGGCTGCTCGCGGACTACCCAGACCTGCTCGCCGGCGACCAGATGCGCCCCTCAGAACCCCGCCGCTGGCTCCTGATCTCCCGCGAGGCGGGGGTCCCCGACAGCGAGGGCGGCCAGCCCCGATGGTCGCTCGACCACCTCTTCATCGACCAGGACGCGATCCCCACGCTCGTCGAGGTGAAGCGGAGCTCGGACACGAGGATCCGGCGGGAGGTCGTGGGGCAGATGCTCGACTACGCCGCGAACATCCTCGCCTACTGGCCGGGGGGCCAGCTGCGGCAGGCGTTCGAGGACCGGCCTCGCGCCGGCTTGGACGGCCCGGACCTCGAGGTGCTTCGCCTGCTCGGCATCGCGCCGACCTCCGAGGATGAGGCATCCCATTCCATCGACGAGTACTGGCAGCGGGCCGCCGCCAACCTTGCGGCCCGCCAGATCCGGCTTGTCTTCGTCGCGGACGTGATCCCGCCGGAGCTCCAGCGGATCGTTGAGTTCCTGAACGAGAATCTCGTCCGGGCGGAGGTCCTCGCGGTCGAGGTCAAGCAGTACGTCGGCGAGGGCCGCCAGACGCTTGTGCCCAGGGTCATCGGTCGGACCGCCGCGGCAGAGGACGTGAAGCAGGCCTCGGGCGGGGCGACGAGGCCTGTTCGCCGCAACTGGACCATCGACGAGTTCCGCGCCTCGGCGGTCGAGGTCGGCGGGCCGGAGGCGATCGCGATCCTCGACGAGGGCCTCGCGTGGATGGAACGAAACGGGGGCACGCTGGTGTTCGGCCACGGCAAGTACGGGCCGGTGTACCCCGCTATCCCGGGCCGGGACGGGGCACCGGCCAAGGTGCTGGCCCTCGACACTGGCGGCGGCATCGGCGTGAACTACTCGGTCCTCAAGGACCACCCACCGTTTGACGACGCCGGCGAGCGGGTCTCGCTCAACCATCGGCTCAACGAGATCGGCGGTATCTCCCTGCCCGACGACATGGCGGCTCGGGCATCGTGGCCCCTGATCAAGCTCGGTGCGCTGCGAACGCCCGCGGATCTCACGGCCTTCTTCCGGGTGTTCGACGACGTGGCTGACCGGCTCTCCGCACCGTCAGCCAAGTGAGCCACAGCCTCAGGCAGCGCGGGCCACAGCTACCGGCGGAGCCTTCCAGTCCCTCAGCCGGGGCCTCAGGGCTATGATCCTCGCGCGTCCCGGGCCCCAGGTGAGGCGAGACCGAATGACCGACTACAAGATCGACGCGACGGGCGCGACGGTGGCGATCCAGATCACCGGCACCGGCGAGAAGCAGGGCGAGCTCCTGCATGCGTTCGGCGAGTGTGCGGAGGGCCGCTGCTCGTGCCCGACCGACGAGTACGAGAAGCTCGCGGCGATGGACGTCCAGCCGGGCGAGGACCGGATCGACATCCGCCTCGAGGCCAAGCCCGGCACGAGCCTGGACACCGCCGAGATCGAGGCCTGCCTCGACTACACCGTGCAGCGGGCACGGTAGACCGCGCTCGGCGAGGCGCGTCGGCTGCGGCCTCACGCGCTCCGCAGCCACTCGCAGGGCTCCGGCGGCTCGGCGAGCCGCATCGTGACGGGAAGGTCGTTCGTCGCGGGGCAATGCCTCTCGCCCCGACCAGACTGACCTTCTTTCGTGCTCAGGACCGCCTGTTTCGTGGCCTCGTCCGAGTGCGAGGTTTTGCCCCGACCACCTTGTGGTTCTAGGCGCAGGACGCCCGGCCCGAAGGCCGCGTCCCACCCGCGCGCCTTGGCGGCGGCGGTCAGCATAAAGGTGTAGTCGCGGGCCCCGCGGACGTCGATCCGCTCCACGTCGAGAACCGCGGGGGCCCGTCCTTCCGCGTCCTGATCGACGGGGTGGTCGAGACAACGGTCGGGTGCTTCGACGGAGAGGGTGTCGCCACCCTCGTTCCCGGTCAGGGCGGCGTCCCGAAGCTCCCGTGGGAGCTGTCGGTCGTCCGGGTCCGGGACGGCACGGTCCAGCTGACCGCGCACGTCGATGCGCTGCCCCGCTGGCTCACCCAGATGGGCGACGACTTCGGGGGCGGGCTGGCCACGGAGCCGGTCGCGGGGCCCGTCGGAGCGACCTGTCCGCCACGCTGACGCTCGGTCAGGCCGGCTCCACGCGCAGCCGTGCGAACAGGTAGGCGAGCGCGGCGACCTCGAGCCAGGCGCGGGCGCTGTTCGGTGAGCCCTCGTAGCAACGCGACAGGCGCCGCCAACGCCCGAGACGCGCGAAGGCGTGCTCGACGCGATAGAGCGGCGCGATCGGGGTGAAGCCGCTCGTCCCCTTGGGCGGGGCCTTGATGTCGAGTTGGACGCCCTTCTTCGCGGCGACCTTGGCGAGGCCCCGATAGCCGCGGTCGGCGACGATCGACTTGACGGTGCCCATGGCGGGCAGCGTCGTGTCGAGCAGCCGGCGGCCCGCGCTCACGTCGTGCGGACGGGCCGACTCGACCGAGACCGCGAGTGGCAGCCCGAGGATCTCGATCACGATGCTCCGCTTCGCACCGTTGGTGTGGCCGCCCCGTCCGTCCGCGCAGTTCCCAGCCGCCGCCCTCCCCCACCGGATCGGAAGAGGCGGCGACGACGCAGCTGGTTTGGATCCTCTTCTGCCGCCCTCTACTCGGGCTCAGGGCCCTCCACGTTGACGACGGGTGCACCCGAGCCAATCCGCACGACCGCAACCTCGGCTGGCTCGTCGGGCGGCGTTCCCTCTCGATGGATCAACCCCTGGGGCACGTGGACGAAGTCGCCGGCGCCGACGCGCAGTCGATCACGGCCACCCGGTCCGAACTCCAGTTCCATCGCGCCGCTCAGCACGTAGAAGTAGGTGTCCGTGTCGCCGTGGTGGTGCCACCCACTCCGGACTCCGGGTTCGGTCCGGACAACGCCCACCCATCGATCGTCGGAGGCGAACGCCTGCTCCCGAACCATGCCGGGCGTCGCCGGTCCGGCGGCCACCGTTCGCTGTGCGGAGCCGATCGCTCGAGGCTGCGCGGTATCCATGTCCACCTCGTTTGTGCTGCTCGCCATGATCCCCAGTATCCGCCCTCGCACCCCGACGGGTCAGCTCAACCGCGCGCTCCACGCGATCGTGCTATCACGCCTCCGAGAGCCGAGTCTATGCGGAGACTACGGGGTGGCGATGAGGCTATACAGCAGGTGGTTGTTGGTGGATCTCGACGATTTGACGATGCCCTTCGTCGTCGCCGCGTAAAGCGCTTCCCGCACAACGGCCGGCGTGGCCGCCGGGTGTGCCTGAAGGTAGAGGGCGGCGACACCCACCGTGTGCGGCGTCGCCATCGACGTGCCGTTCATCGTCGCGACGGCCGTGTCGCTCCAGTCGTACGCCGACGTGATCGAGGCCCCGGGAGCGAACCAGTCGACGCAGGGGCCGTAGTTCGAGAAGGTCGCCTTCTGATCCTTGCTCGTGGTGGCTCCCATCGTCATCGCCTCGGCGACGCGACCCGGCGAGAAGCCGCACGCATCGACCGCCTTCCAGTCGTTGAGGGTCCCGTTCCCCGCCGCGATGACGACGCTGATGCCGTCCTCGATGACGTTCTGCACGGCATCGTCGAGGGCCTGGTTGATCGGCCCGCTGAAGCTCATGTTGGCAACCGCTGGCGTGCCCGGACCATGGTGGCCGATCATCCAATCGAGCCCGTCGATGATGAAGCTGTCCGGGGTATCGCCGTCGCAGTCGAAGACCCGCACGGAGACCAGCGTGACGCCCTTGGCCACGCCGTAGGTCTTCCCGCCGATGGTCCCCGCCACGTGCGTCCCGTGGCCGTCGCACTCGTCGGGCAGCTCAGGGTACGAGTCGAACCCGTAGACAGCGCGACCGTCGAACTCCGTGTGCGAGAAGAGGATGCCCGTGTCGACGACGTAGGCAGTGACGCCGGCGCCCGTCGCCGCATAGTGGTAGAGCCCGTCGAGGGTCCGAGAGCGCTGGTCGATCCTGTCGAGCCCCCAGGTGGCGCCGGTCTGGGTGTCTGCCAGCGTCGCCACGGAGTCGGGTGCGATGTAGGCCACGTTCGGGTTGTGGAGGATCGCCTGCTGGGCCGGCGCGGACAGCGTGGCTGCGAACCCCTTCAGGGCATGCCGGTAGGCGTGATCAACTGTGAACCCGTGTTCCTTGGCCAGTTGGGCTGTCGCCGCTGCCGGATCCGCGACGCTGTCGCGGAACACGACGATGACCGCCTCTGGACTAGGTGAGAGCGCGGCGACCGGGGGCGGAGCGCTGCTGCCGACGAGCAAGATCGTGGCGACGGCGAGGGCGGCCACACCTCGCCGGACCGGGTTCCAGCGCACTGGAGCCTCCTGACACGTCATGACGGGTCGGTCTCGCCAGTGGCTCGGCGCAGTCCCGGCGGGCCGTGGTTTGGACCGCGCGTCAGAGCCTCCCGCTGGCTAACCGTAGGCGGCAGGACGGCCTCTGGCGAGAGGCAAACGGCCCCCGGCCGCCCGGTGCGCTCCGAGGGTTGGCCCCAGAGCTGGCACCGCGGGCGAATCGACCCAGCAACCACCTCCGCACCGTGTGCCCCGGGGCGGGAGGGGGCTTACTTCAGACTACAGTTGCTGCTGAACGGACTGTTCGCAGAAGACCTACACGGTGTGTGTCATGTGACGGTCGCGCGGAGCTATTGTCGCCTTCACGCGCTCCGCAGCCAGTCACAGGGCTCGGGCGGCTCGGCGAGCCGCATGGTGACGGTAAGGTCGGTGGTCGCGGGGCGACTCCTC
>JAJYJR010000420.1 GCA_021789355.1 Chloroflexota bacterium
GGCGAGCCCTGGGGCGCGACGACGCACTAGGCAGGCGGGCCGGGCTGATCCAGCGGCTGACCATCATCCTCGGATGGGGGTGGCTGGTGGCACTGGCGACCAGTGTCCTGCGCGGCCCGAGGCGCTATCCCACGCTCCCGAAGACCAATCCGTCCACGGCGCCGCGGCGATAACCACTTCCAATCAACACGTCCTGCCGGTCTCTAGCCAGCGTCTCCCGCACCGCAGCCCGGGCGCTCAGGCGCCCGGGTCGGCCGCAGGGGTCGCTGTCGACGGCATCACCCGCCCGACCGTCGCGAGCGTCTGCGCGAGGGTGAGGGCAATCTCGGGATCGGTCGTGTGGACGTAGGTCGGGGAGCGACGCATGTGGAGTTCCAGCACGCGGACCACGTCGCGGTACTCGGCATCGTCGAGGGCATCGAACAGCTCCTCGCGCCGCTCTCCGTCGGCCAGCCAGACGTGCAGCAGCCGGTGGGTGCCGCTGGCCACCGAGAGAGCGACGTAGGCGCCCACGAAATCGTCGCCCTGGGCGCAGGCAATCCGCACGAGCTGCTCGTCGGGGCCGATTGCGAGCTCGAACCAGGGGATCCGCATCGCCCGCTCTTCCTGCCTTCCCGATGGGCCAGGGGCACCATCGCTGCCGCCTCTGACGTCGCACCTCACCCGCCGGGCAAGGAATAGGCATGCCCGCGCCGACGTCAAGCCAAGACGGGATCCGCGACTCCGCGCGTGGCCCGGCACCGGCCGGACGTTCGGCGGGCACGCTCGGTGGAGGTCCGCGGCACCCGGGACCATCCGGTCATTGAGTGACACCGACGGTTGCGAGATTGGCCGGGGGGCGAGCCGAGGCGCGGGCATCGGCCCCCCGCGCGCTGCCGCGGATGCCGTGGTCCCGGGCCCGGGTGGGGGCCTGGGAAGGGTCTGGGGGAGAGCCCTTACAGATGCCCGCGGGCCGAGGGCCCGATCTCGTCGGGGAGGAAGTGGGGCCGCTGCGCGGCTATTTCCGAGGCAGGGCTCCCCAGATCCCCCAGGCCCCCACCCCCGGCCGGCGAAGATCGCGCGCCCCGGGCCCTTGACAGGCGAACGCGCCCGCCCTCAATCGCCGGAGCCGCCCAGAGGCAAGCGGGCGGATCAGACGCTGCAGCGGAGACATCGCCATGTCCGCCCTCGACACCCACCGACGACCGTCCACGCCCGACACGCTGTCGATCCCCGTGGAGCGCGGATTGCTCGGACTCCTGCTCGTCGATCCTGCGGCGGTCGGGCACGCCTCCGTGCTCGACCCCGCGGACTTCCTCGATGTGCGCCATCGCCTCGTGTTCGAGACGATCCTCGACCTCGCCCGCCACGGCCTGGATCTGTCGCCGGTGGCGCTCGTGCTCGAGATGGAGCGCCGCGGCACGCTCGCGGCGGCGGGGGGCGCCGAGTACATGGCCGGCCTCGTGGCCGACGAGCGGGCCCTGCCCCGCCTGCGGGACCACCTCATCGCCAAGGTGCGCGAGGAGGCGCTGCGGCGACGCGCGACCCACGACCTCGAGCGGGCGGTGCGGAGCGTGGCCGACCGCACCACGCCGCTCGGCTACACCTTCGCGGAGCTGCGTGGCGAGCTCGCCGCGGTCGAACGGGGCGAGCTCGACGAGGGCGACGGCTTCGCCTCGCTGGCCGCCCTGATGGCCCGGCTGCGCGCGCTATCCGATGCGCCGTCGGACGATCCGCGCCTGCCCACCCTGATCGGCCCGCTCGACGAGAAGCTCCGCGGCGGGATGGCGCCGGCGCAGCTCCTGGTGATCGCGGGCCTCACGGGGTCCGGCAAGACGGGCCTGGGCACCCAGATCGCCCTGGGCAGCGCCTGGTACATGGCCCAGCATCCCGAGCGTTACCGCACCGCCGGGCGGATCCTCTACTTCAGCTTCGAGATGCCCGCCGACGAGATCGGCCTGCGCATGATCCAGCAGGTCCGCGACATCCAGGACGGGTGGGAGCCCGTGCGTGGCGGCTGGACGGCGCGCGACCGCGCGCGGGCGTATGACGCGCTGCGGGTGCTCGAGGCGCTGCCGCTCGATGTGACCGAGTCGTCCACCGCCTCGACGCTCCGGCCGAGCGCCGAGGCGGTGGCCGCCGCCATCGAGCGACATCGCGCGCGGCACGGCACGCCGCCCCTCATCGTGGTGGACCACATGCACCTCCTGCGCGTCGAGGGGGCGCATGGGCGGACCGAGGAGGTCGAGCGGATCGTCACGAGCCTCAAGGGCGTCGCGATGGAGTTCCGCATTCCGGTCCTGCTCCTCGCCCAGATGAACCGGGAGTCGCAGCGTCGCGAGAACCCGCGCCCCAAGCTCTCCGACCTCAAGGACTCCGCGGCCATCGAGCAGACCGCCAACGTCGTCCTCTTCGTGCATCGGCCCGAGCAGCAGGCCATCGACGAGTCCGACGACGACGCCCAGCAGGACGAACCCCAGCGCGCCGCCCTGATCGTCGCCAAGCACCGCGGCGGCAAGCAGGGAACGATCCCCTTGACCTGGGTCGGTCGGCGCACCCTGTTTGTCCCCGACCCGGCCTGGCAGCCGCGCCTCCCGGGTCCCGAGCGGGACGCCCCGGCGCTCTTCGAGTGGCCGGTGCTGCCCCAGGGCGCGTCGGCCACGCCACCGGCGCCCCCGTCGGACGCGGCACTGGTGCTCGACATGGTCCGAAAATCGCTCCGGCTCGGACGGCGCGCGACGCGGGCGGACCTGAAGACGGGCGCCGCGGCGCTCGGACGCGACGCGACCTCGTCGTGGTCGAGCTGGTGGGTGGGCAGGGCCGTGGAGCAGCTGCTGCGGACCGGCCAGCTGCTCGGGCAGCAGAGCCGCACGGGCACCCGTGCGTGGACCTACTGGTTGCCGGCCTGCCCGTCCGACGCCCAAGCCGCGGGCCCCACCGCACCGGACCCCACCGAGGGCTCCGGCGGCTCGCCCGCGGTCGATGCCCTCGACGACGACATCACGTTCTAGGGGGATCCGGCCGTGCTGCTCTCGTTGTTCACGGCAGGCGGGTGATCGCGATGGCCCGTACACTACACGCGCTCCACACCTCACCCCAGCGGTATTGCTCGGCGTGCCGCTGGGCCGCCCTGGGCGCCGCGGAGCAGCACCGCCGACGGGGACAGGCACGCCGGCGGGCGTCGGCCGCCTGGCGGCGCGTGCACCCGGACCGGGCCGCGATTCGCGACCGGCTGACGGCCGGCGCGAGCGCCGGCGCGTGCGACCGATGCGGACGCGACGGCGACCTGGTCGCGATCATCGACTATGCGCGGGAGACGATCACGGCGTGGCGCTGCCGTCCGTGCTGGCGCCTCGCCCGGGCGGACTGGCAGCGAGCGCAGCGCGCGGTTGACAATCCGGACGCCCCTGACCAGGGTGGCTAGGCGACGAGTCGAGGCGTCGCAGCGTCGGATGGTGAGGCCCGGCCCGCAAGGGTGCGGGCCTCACCCGCTCTCTGTCACCAAGTGCATTCGCGTCGACGTCGGCCGCTCCCTCGCGGCGCCCCCACGCCGCATGTTCACCCGGGTGGAGGTTCACCCGCGGGTGGGCGTTCACGCGCGCGTGAACGCCGCAGTGGCCGCCCCGGCCTTCGATTGACCGGAGCGGGCCGGGTGCCACACCTCGGGTCTGGATCGCACCGCAACGACGATGGGGTGGCGCCACGTGACCAGCGGGACCGGCATCGGGCTCGGCGAACTCCTCGAGCAACTCCCGGGCGTGGGTGTTGGCGACGCTGGGTGGGCCTCGCATCACCCGGGTGCGACGGCCGTGCCGCCCGATGGCCACCCGCCGGCGGCAGCCGAACCCAGGACGGCCCCCGTGCGCCCGGCCCTCCCCCGCCCCGACGAGGCGGCCTACCGCTACGCGCTGGATCTGGTCCGCTACGAAGGCGGGGATCTCGAGAGCGCGCCCGCGTCGGCGCGCGACACGATCCGTCGCTGGCGCGACTGGCAGCGCTACGACGTGGCGCTGGCCGGCCGGGTCGGCGCGAACCGGGCCGGCCGAGCGGCGGACGCGGAGTCAGCGGGCGGCACGTCGCGCGGGGTGCCGTCCGCGCCGGCCGTGCGGACCACCGACCTCGATCCCGAGTGGGCGCTGCTCGTCGGTGACCTCTTCCCGTACCTCTATCAGTGCTGGAAGCCGGTCACGGTGCCGCAGGCGGGGCACCCCCGGCGGGGCACCCCGCACGTCGCCAACGCGGATGGAACCCGACTGTCCACCCACCTGGCGATCTGGGCGGCCCGCCACGGGCACGGCTACGGCTGGGCCCGGCGGCTGCTCCGGATCGCGGAACAGGCAGGCCTGATCGGGTACGTCACGCACCGGCCCGAGTTCAACGGCGGCCGACGCGTCCGGAGCTGGTCGCAGTGGGTACCCCTCGATCGAGACGAGTACGAGCGCCGGCTTGCGAGCGTGCTGCCCTCGCTCGAGCGGGCCAGGGCACGTGCGGATTCGTCGTTCGGGTGACGGATCGGTGGGCGGACGCACCGCACGGCCAACCACCAGCGCATCCGGCCACGTTGACGCAGCCTGCTGGTTGCGGGAGCGTAGACGACAGGACGAGCAGCTCGGGGAGGATGATGCGCAGCGGCAGCCAGATCCACCGGGTGGCGCTGTACGCGCGGGTCAGCACCCGCGACAAGGACCAAGACCCCGCTGTGCAGATGGCGGTGCTGCGCGAGTACGCGGCCGCGCGGGGCTGGGAGCGGGACGAGTACGTCGACGTCGCGTCGGCCGGTGATCTGGCGCGCCGGACCGCCTGGCGGCGGCTGCTGGACGACGCGCGCCGGCGGCAGATCGACGCGATCGCCGTCTGGAAGCTGGACCGGGCGTTCCGCTCCAGCCTGGAGGCCCTCTCCGCGCTGGAGCTCCTGGACCACGTCGGGGTCGGCTTCCTCTCCATCACCCAGCCCGAGCTCGACACCACCTCTCCGGCGGGGAAGCTCGTCTTCACCATCCTCGCGGCGGTCGCCGAGATGGAACGCGCCCTCATCAGCGAACGCGTCCGCGAGGGGATGCGCCACGCGGCGAGCAAGGGCGCCCGCATCGGCCGACCCTCAGCGCTCGACCGGCCCGCGGTGGCGCGGCGGTGGCCCGCGGTCCACGCCTCGATCGCCGCTGGGACGCTGTCCCGCCGTCAGGCCGCGCACCAGCTGGGCATCGGCGTCGCGACGCTCGATCGGCTCCTCCGCGCGGCCCCGTAGGCCGTTCCGAAACCGGGTCGCCGTTTCCGGCCCCAATCCACGTTCAGGACGATCCACGCTGGCAGCGCTCCGAAAGGAAGTCCTTGCGGAACCTCTGCGCGATGGGGCGCTGGGGATGCCGGAGGGCTTCGTGTCCCAGCGCCGCGGCGCAGGATACGGGAGCCGAATGCACTGGCGAGGAGCGGGCGTCGCCGATCAGATGGTTCATCCCGCGATCCCCGCCGGCACGCGCAGCCAGAAGCGCGTGCCGCCACCCTCGCGCGCCTCGGCGCCGATGGTGCCGCGGTGCGCTCGGACCCCGGCCGCCGCAGTGGCCAAACCCAGCCCGAAACCCGGCTCGGCGGC
>JAJYJR010000421.1 GCA_021789355.1 Chloroflexota bacterium
GCACGTCGGTGATCTCGAACTCGCCGCGCGCCGAGGGCACCAGCTGCTCGATCACGTCGAACACGTCGGGGCGCAGGAAGTACACGCCGATGGGGATGAAATGCGACTTCGGGTGCTCGGGCTTCTCCTCGAAGCCCACCAGCACGTCGTCCTCGCGGGTGCCATCGGCCGCTGAGCCGTCCGGTCGCCGGAACTCGGCCACCCCGAAGCGGCGCGGGTCGGGCACTTCGTAGAGCAGGGTGCCGGCGCCGAAGTCGCTCGACTCGAACGCCTCCGCCACGTTCTCGAGCGGCTCGCCCAGCAGCACGTTGTCGCCCAGCACGGTGCAGAACGGGTCGTCGCCCACGAAGCGCCGGGCCAGCCCGATGGCGTGGGCGATGCCCAGGGCGCCACGCTGGAAGCGGTAGGTCAGATCGAGCCCGAACGCGTTCCCGTCGGCCAGCAGCTCCACGATGTCGCCGACGCTCTTGCCGCCCACGATCACCAGCACGTCGCGGATGCCCATCCCGGCCAGGGTCTCGATGGGGTAGTCGATCATGGGCCGGTCGAAGACGGGCAGCAGGTGCTTGTTGGTGACGAGCGTGAGAGGGTAGAGGCGCGTTGCCGTCCCGCCTGCCAGCACGAGGCCCTTCATCGCAGGGAAGCGTAGCAGGTGGGGGCGGCGGTTCCGGAAGTCGGTAGGCGGAGAAGGATGGAGCGTCGCGATTCTCGTATGCCTCGATCGCCCGGCTCGCCACTGTGGCCTCGGCGAGCGGCCCCGAGCGGAGCAGACTTCCGAGATCCGATCCTGCGACGGCGCGGACCAGGCGCGCTGTCGTGCGCAAAGGCTGCCGGGTCGAACGTGTGGGTGGTGCGCATGGCGCACGGCGTTGTTCGCCCGGACCAGACCAGATCCCGGCCGGTGGCGAAGCCCCGCGTCCACAGCGAGCCACCTGTCGCCGTCTCGGTCACCGACTGAAGCGCGTCGAACGTTCGCTGCAGTGGGTCACCGACCGGGAGCCCTCTCGCGAACGCCGCGACTCGGGCCCGTCCTGCAAGCTTGGGTGAAATGTTCCAGGTCCAAGGTGAGGCTCTGCAGTTCTTGGAGGTGGTGCCTTGAACCGGAGCGACCGGCGCAACGGACAGAGCGTGGCGGAGTTCGCGCTCGTCCTGCCTCTCCTCATGCTGCTGCTGCTGATCGTGATCGACTTCGGCCGCGCCTACATGGGTTGGGTCGAGCTCAACAACGCCGCGCGCGTGGCCGCAAACTACGCAGGGCAGAACCCGACCGCCAGTTTCGGCACCGGTTCCACCTATGCAACGCTAACGACGACCGATGCTTCGGGCTCGAACTGCCCGCTGGTGAGCGTTCCTTTGCCGACTTTCGTCGGCCCCTCCGGCACGGTGGCGCCTTCTGCCGCGCAACTCGGTGACCAGGCGCAGGTCAGCCTGACCTGCCAGTTCCAGATGATGTTGAGCGCGTTTCCGGTCTTCGGCCAGTTGCTGCCCAACCCAGCCACGCTGTCCGCGACCGCCTACTTCCCCGTCCGCACGGGGACGATCGACGTCGCAACGACGACCTGCAGCAGCCCGCCGCCGCCGACGGCGACGGTCGCGGCGAGTGTGAACGACGGCGCTGCACCGCTCGCGGTCACGTTCACTCTCGGCGCATCAGGAAGTGCGGCGGGCTGGAGCGTGGACTTCGGCGATGGATCGACGTTGAGCGGGAGCGGCGCGCCCCCAGCGACTCTGACCCACACCTACACGTCGGCAGATCCACCGGCCTTCGACTCAAGCGGCAACGTCAGCTTTACGCCCTACGTGGCGACGCTCACCATTTGGAACGGCTGCGAATACTCGACCTCGGCGGCGACCGAGGTCGAGGTCTCCGGTCTCTCGTCGTGGTTCACGGTCTCGTGGTCCAACCCCGAAGATCCATCGAACCCCTGCACTCCCTCGTCCTGCACGCCGCTCTACGCCGGAACGTCCCTCAGCTTCCAGGGCTTTGCGTATCAGACCGCGAACGGCGTGACCGGCTCTCAAGCCAGCTCCTGCACCTGGAGCTGGGTGTTCGGTGGTGCCACCGGGAGCAACAATACGAGCGCGCTGCAGGACCCGTCGCATACCTACGCGAGCGCGGGGACCTACGCGCCCACCCTCACGGCCAGCTGCGGGGGCCTCACGGGGAGCTCCAGTCAGACCATCCCGGTCGCCGGCTGTCAAGTACCGGGCCTCGTCGGCGAATCAGTAGACGAGGCGAATGCCGCGTGGACGGCAGCGGGCTTCCTCACCACCCCGCAGGTCGTGGGGAACACGGGCCAGGGTTCCTACACCTTGGTCACTTCGCAGAATGTCGGGAGCGGCACGGTGGATCCGACGTGCAGCACCAACATCCACCTGACCGTGGGGCCCACCCCCACTCCCGCTCCATGAGAGATGTGCGCTGTGCGATCCCGACGGTCTGAACCCCGGAGAGCAGGTCAGGCCCTCGTCGAGTTCGCCCTCGTGATCCCCTTCCTGCTGATCGTCCTGCTGGTGGTGATCGATGTCGGGCGCGCCATTTTCGCCTTCAACACCGTCGCCGAGGCGGCCCGCACCGCGGCCCGTGTCGCGATCGTGGACCAGAACCCGACCGACATCACAAACGCGGTCATCAACGATCCGCGCACCAAGTGGCTGGGTTTGACGTCAGCGAACGTCTCGTTCCCGACCCCTACGTGCAGCCCGTCGACGCTGGCCGAGGGAAGCTGCATCGCGACTGTCACGGTGACCTACCAGCTGAGCCCGTTCATCTTCGCCGCGCCGTCCGTCTTGGTCGGCATGCCCACGATCACCCTCTCGTCCACCTCGGCCATGCCGATCGAACGGGTCCACTCATGAGCATCGCATGGGGGACGTTGCCACGGAGGCGACCGTCCCCGCCGAGGAGGGCTCGCCAGTGACAAGATGGAAGGCGCGCCGACGGGCGCACGGCCAGGTGCTGGTGCTGGTGGTGCTGGGCATGGTCGGGCTGATCGCGATGGTGGCCGTCGTAATTGATGGTGGCAACGCCTGGGTGCAGCAGCGGGGCACCCAGAACGGCACCGACGCCGCGGCCGAGGCCGGGGCGGTCGTGCTCGTCCAGCAGATGGGCGGCGCCGCGCTGCCCGCGGCTTACACGTCGTGGGACGCCGACGTGGCGGCCGCCGTCAACGGGGCGCTAGGGCAGAACAACACCACGCTGGCCTCCGCGTACTACACGAACTTCGAGGGGACTTTGCTCACCACCACCGGCACCACGACTACGAACAATGCCGCTAAGGTTGGCGGCGGCATCATCCCCACCGGTACCGCCGGCGTCCAGGTCCAGGGCAGTCGCACCTTCAGCACCTACTTCGCCGGCGTGATCGGCCTCAACCGCATGACGACGCCGGCCAGCGCCACCGCGCGGGCTGGGATCCTGGAGACCGCGAACTTCCTGCCGGTGACCTTCCCGATCCTCTTCCATATGTGCTCGGGCAACGGTTCTCTCGCCGCCGGGAGTTCCCAGTGGCAGATCACGGACCTGACGACAGCGCAGGTCGAGTATTCGACGCTCTACTCGCCGCCTCCGGCCCAGAACACTCGTCCGAAGGAGGTCATCGTGCCCCTCTGCAAGAACGGGCCGGGCACAGTCGGGTGGCTCAACCTGAGCAGCGCGACCAGCGCCACCGCACCCCTCTGGGTGCAGACCAACCCCGGGAATCCGAACGCCCCGGCCCTCCAGACGCTCCTCAACGGCTACGACGGACAGGTCGTTTCGATCCCCATGTTTGACGGGATCTGCAAGACTCAACCGTCCACCACCGATCTGTCCGCCTGCACCCTGACCGGGGCCTACGGGAAGAACACCTGGTACCACATCCCATACTTCACGTCGTTCTTCCTTGATCACGCCTTCACAAGCGGCAACAACTCGGTCGTCTGCAATTCGGGCCCCGGCTCACCGCCCGTGGGCGGCAATGGCTCGAATGGTTGCCTCAAGGGCTGGTGGGTGACCGGCGTCGGCACAGGGCAGGTCTCGCAGTACATCGGCGGACTTGCCAATCCAAACCTGGGTGTGCAGCTCATCAAGTGACCTGGTTTGGGCCAGACCGGCGGTGGGATTGGGCCGCGGCCTCTGCCCGGCGAGGGCGCCGGCGACATCCATCGGCTCGCAGCAGGATTCGCGACCGCTTCGCATCCGGAGGCTGACGCCGGCCGCTGAGCGACGGGTGGTTGACGCGCGAACGAGCCTTCGTGGGCACCTGCGCTATGCTCCGGGCGAGACTGTCGAGGTACCGCATGCCCCTGTGACGCCACCCATCGCTCCATGCGCCGACGCTGCCGTGCCGGCGAACGGCGCTGCTGATCCGTCCACCGCCGGCGCCGGGGTGCCGGGCGTTCGGCCCAACCCCCGGCTCGTCGCCCGACGCGTCCCGTTCGACGCCATCCCGCGCGAGGTCTGGGACCGCCTCCTCGCCGTGACCGCCTGTGCCACGCCGTTCAGCCGCTGGGAGTTCCACCGCGCCTGGTGGGACGGCTACGGCGAGGCCGCGCACGAGGACTACATGGTGTGCCTGGCGGCGGACGAGGCCGGCGCCAGCCCGATCGCGTGAGCGATGCCCAGGGCGCCACGCTGGAAGCGGTAGGTCAGGTCAAGCCCGAAGGCGTTCCCGTCGGCCAGCAGTTCCACGATGTCCCCGACGCTCTTGCCGCCCACGATCACCAGCACGTCGCGGATGCCCATGCCGGCCAGGGTCTCGATGGGATAGTCGATCATGGGGCGGTCGAAGACGGGCAGCAGGTGCTTGTTGGTGACGAGCGTCAGAGGGTAGAGGCGTGTCGCCGTCCCCCCTGCCAGCACGAGGCCCTTCATCGGGGGGAAGCCTAGCAGGTGGCCGACGGAGGCTGGCGCAGCCGCCGTGACCGATCGAGCCGCCCAGGATGTCAACGCCGCGGGTGAGACGAGACGACGACGCGGCCGGGATGCCCGGCTGCTCTTGCGGGTGGCGTCACGAGTGCGAGCGCCATGGCGGCGCCACCCAGCACCGGTAACGCGAACGGGCGCGACCAGCGGGGCCAACGCGAGCAGTCCGGTCAGGGCAAGGTCGGCGACCAAACACACCGCCAGGCCCGTCTGCGTGGGCAGGAGCGATGCAGACCAGGCCAGGAGTGCGGCCAGGGCGAGCAGAGGGAGCTGGGGTCCGAGTAGATGGGTGCGTGGACGGCAAGGCTCTGGGCTGCCCGCAGGACATGGACGCCGTCCTCGCCGGCGGTGATGCCGTTGTTGACCCAGAGGACGAACACGGCAAGGTCGAACAACGCCGAGATCCCGACGATGATGGATCAGGTGTCAATGGCCATGTGAAGGTCCCCACTCTTGGCCGTGAGAAGTCCCCACCCCGGAGACGTCGTCAGGCCCTCGGCGATGGCCCACCCGCTCTCGTTCGTGCTTCCTTCATCCGGTAGGAGTCGCCCGACGTGACGACCGTCACGGCATGGTGGAGAAGGCGGTCCAGGAGCGCGACCGCGGTCGTGTGCTCGGGCAGGAAGCGGCCCCAGGACTCGAACGGCCA
>JAJYJR010000422.1 GCA_021789355.1 Chloroflexota bacterium
GTCGATGCCGAGCGGGTTGCCGTGGGCGATCGAGTTGTCGAGGAAGGCCGCGGCGAGGTTGTGCGCCGCTCCGACGGCGTGGTTGTCGCCGGTCAGGTGGAGGTTGAAGTCCTCCATCGGGATCACCTGGCTCCAGCCGCCCCCGGCCGCACCGCCCTTGATGCCGAACACGGGTCCCAGGGACGGCTGGCGGATGCTGACCGCGGCCCGGTGACCGATCCGGTTGAGCCCCTGCACCAGCCCGACCGTGGTCGTCGTCTTGCCCTCGCCGAGCGGGGTGGGAGTGATCGCGGTCACGACCACGTACTTGCCCCGGCGCCCGGCCGCCCCGGACTCGCGCTCCAGCCGCTCGATGCCCTCCAGGCGCACCTTGGCCTTGGTCGGCCCGTAGAGCTCCACCTCGTCGTCGCGCAGGCCGAGCTCGCGGGCGACCTCGAGGATGGGGCGCGGGGTGACGGAACGGGCGATCTCGAGGCTGGATGGCATCAACGCGGGTGTCCTCCTGTGCGTGGCATGCCCCGGTCGGTCACGGGTTCGCCGGTCCGTCCACGTCGCTGGTCGGCTGGAGCAGGAAGATCCAGACGTCCCACAGCTGGTGGCTCACAACGAGCGCGCCCAGCGGCACGCCGGCGGCGTAGAGCGCGCACCAGTGCGCGCCGGCGATCCCGGCGGCGCCGAACAGCGTGAAGTTGCCCGTCACCACGTGCACGCCGCCGTAGGCCGCGGCGGCCAGCGCCGCGCCGCGCCACCGGCCGTAGCGCGTCATCAGTCCGGCCTGCACGAGCCCGCGCCAGAACAGCTCCTCCGCGGGGCCGATGATCGTCACGAGGCGCAGCGCGATCTCGCCTCTCGGCCGCAGGTCGCGGAGGGCGTAGATCTCCGCGATGTCCCGCGACCCCGACGGGACGGCGCGGCGCGCGACGCGATCCCCGATCGCGAAGGTCCCGTACAGGACGGCGGCGGACGCGGCCCCGAGCGCGACGTGGACCGGCCGGATCCGGGTCGAGCGAAGCGCGGGGCGCGCGACCAGCGCGTACCCGCCGAGGGCGAGACCGGTAAGGGTCATGCGGTCCCAGAAGCGATCACGCGGCCCGCGGAAGGTCGCGGCGAAGCAGGCCTGGGCTGCGGCGAGGCCGAGGCCCACCGCGCCGAGCCCCGGGTCCACCGGGACGGGTCGGGGGGCCGGTGCAGGGGCACCGACGTCCGCGGCGCCTCTCGATCGCCCGGCCCGCTCCGCCAGGCGCGCCGCACGCTCGGCGAGGCCCGAAGCGTCCCCCAGGAAGGGGTCGAGCCGGCGGCCTGCCTCGGAGACCGCGTGCCGGGCCTCCTCCAGGGCCGGTCCGAGCCTCGTCGCCAGCGCTTGCGCCTCGGCGCGCAGCCGGAGCGTTTCGTCCATCAGCGCCGCGGCGGCGGACGCGGACGCGAGCGCGAGCTTCCGCGCACGGCGTCGCCGTGCCAGGTCGCGGAGCAGGCGAGAGCCCTGACCGACCGTCCGACCCACTGGCACCGTCCTCCGTGCGACCGGATGATTATCCTCGTGTCGGCGACGGCCGCCCGGGGTCAGCGCAGGTAGATGCTGATCACGACCCCGATCACGAGCAGCGCGCCGAACGCGAGGTGCAGCCTGGCGGTCTGCAGGTCGATCATCGCGATCGCCCGCGCCTGGCCCGTGGCACCCAGCTCCGCTGAGCGGAGCACCTGCGCCAGGAACGGCAGCGAGAGGATCGCGAGCAGCGCGCCGATGGGGATCAGGTGCAGGGCCACGGCGATCGAGAGCGTCATGTAGGCGCCGAGGATCAGTCCCAGGTAGGCGTAGTGCGCGAACTCCTTGCCGATCCGCGACGACAGCGTGACGATCCCCGCCCGCGTGTCCTCGCTGATGTCGCGCCACTCGTTGCCGTGCAGGATCGCGGCGACCAGGCATCCCACCGGGATCGACAGGACCAGTGCGTTGACCGACCAGCTCCCGGAAGCGGCGAAGTACCCGCCCACCGTCATGATCGGGCCCATCAGCACGAACACGAGCGGCACGCCGAGCGCCCGGTACTTGTACTGGAACGGCGGGGCCGTGTAGAAGTACCCGGCCGCCAGCCCCAGCACGCCGAGCACCGCGATCGGCAGCCCGCGCGCCGAGATGAGTGCGATGCCGAGCAGCGTGGCGAGCGCAAAGGCCGCCATCGCGAGCGCATACGCGCCGCGCTCGGTGACCCGGCCCTTCACGATGGCGTGGCTGGCGCGCGGCGAGGTGATCGTGTCGATGCCCTTCCGCACGTCGTAGATCTCGTTCACGATATTGGTGCCGGAGTGCAGCAGCATGCCGCCCGCCAGGGCCAGCAGGAACAGCAGCGGGTCGAATCGACCGTCGACGAAGGCCAGGGCCCCACCGGCCACCACCGGGATCGCCGAGGCGGTGTAGGCGAACGGCCGCACGATCTCCCAGGTCGCCCCCAGGCGCCGCCACAGCCAGGGACCGAAGCCGAGCCGTTCCGCGGCAGGTCCCGTCGCGCCCACGCTCGCCGCAGCGGCTTCCGCCACCGCCGCCGCGCGATCGTCCCGGGAGACCCCGGAGGCCAGGGGCACCGCGGCGTGCCACGCTACCGGCTCGGGGAGCGCCGCGTACATGCCGGCGGTCGCGACGAGCTCGGCGACCTGCCGTTCCTCCTGCACCACCGGCTGCAGCAGCGGGAGGTCCAGGCCGGCCTCGGCGTGGAACGCCATGGCCTTCGCGGCGACGTCCTCGCGGGTGCCGCACAGCATGAAGGCGTCCAGCAGCTCGTCGGGGATGAGCTTGGACGCCTCGTGGTAGTCCTCGGCGCGCCACGCGACCGCCACCCGATCGCGCAGCTCGCGGTCGAAGCCCGCGCGGGCCAGCGAGATGTCGCTCAGCACCGAGAGCATGTAGATCACGAACGGCTCGCGCTTGGCGCGGTTCAGCGCCTCCCGCCGCGTGCGGTCGACCAGCGAAAGCAGGTACCCGGCCGATTCGATCGAGGCGGGATCGCGGCCTGCCGCCTCGGCCGACGCCCGGAGCCGGTCGAGGATCCCACGCAGGGACGGGATCGACTCGGCGGGGCGCGCGAGATAGCCGTCGGCCTTCTGCCCGGCCAGCGTCACCAGCTCCTTCCGGTACGCGGCGATCGCCAGCGGGATCCGGTGGGGCGGCTCGAACATGGGCTGGATGGGCGGCAACCCCGGCGTGGCCGAGGGGAGCCGTTCGCCGGCCCAGAGCGTCCGGACCTGGTCCATGGCCGCGCTCACCCGCTCGACCGCCTCATCGAGCGTGTAGGGGATGCCCATCTGCCGGAGGCGCAGCGGCAGCCCGGTGCCCAGCGCCATCAGGATGCGCCCCGGCGCCATCTCGTCGAGCGCGGAACCGGTCATGGCGAGGACCACCGGGTGGCGCGTGTACGGATTGACCGCACCCAGCGCGATCCGGAACCCATCCGGCGTCTCGTCCGCGCCGAGCTCGGACGCGATTGCGCTCACGAAGGTGACGGCGTCGCGTTCGAAGTAGCTGTCGTGGACCCACACGGAATCGAGTCCGGCGGCGCGGGCCTGTGCGCTCCACGAGACGACCTCGTCCACCTCGCCGCGGGCGGCGAGCCCGAGGCCGACGGGACGTGCGAGACGATCCATCACCCATTCCTTCAGTTCGTGTCGTGGGCCCCATGCCCACGGGCTGCATGCTACCGCGCGAGCGCTGCCGGCCCGGGTTTGGTGGCGAGTGATAGGGTGCGCGTTGTGAATGGAGTCGCGGCGCGCCACAGCCGTGTGGTCCTGCTGGCGCTCGCGCTTGCGTTGCTGGTCCGCGCGTTCATGGGACTGGCCGACACCCTGGCCATCTCCCGCAACGGCGTGATGGCCATCCCGATGCCCGAGACGATCGCCGTGGCGCCGCCGTCGCCGCTGTGGCCCGCCCTGTTCGCCCTGCTGGCCCTGGGTGGCGCGCTTGGTGTGCCGGGCCGCACCCTCCTTGGCTGGGCGCTGGGGGTCGTCGCCTGCGTCGCCTACATGATCTCGGGCATCGCCGACCTCGGGATGCTGCGCCCGGGCGCGCCACTGGGCGACGCGGGCTTCTGGATCTTCTTCGGCGCGAACCTGGTCGTCCCGGCGTTGGTGCTCACCGGGCTCCTGGCGGCCCGGTCGTGGTTCATGCCGAAACCCGCCGCCCCATCCCACCTCGCGGGTCGCTGGCCGCGATCGAGGCGGCGGCCGTGACCGCGCCGGGGGAGTGGCTGCTGCGGGCCGCGACGCGCGATGACGCGCCCGCCGTCGCGGCGCTCCTGACGGCGGAGGGCTACCCGACGGGCCCGACCGACATCCTCGAACGGCTCGCCAACTGGGACGACGGACGATCGGCCGTGCTCGTCGCGACGACCCGCAGCGAGGTCGTGGGGTTCATGGCCGTCCATGTCATGCCGCGCTTCGAGCACGGCGACTGGATCGCGCGGGTGCTCGCGCTCGTCGTGGACGAGGGCGCGCGCGAGCGCGGCGTCGGGCACGAGCTGATGATGGCGGCCGAGGAGCACGCGCGACGGCAGGGGTGCGGGTTCATCGAGGTGACGGCCGGGCGGCACCGGCCCGGCGCGCTCCAGCTCTACGAGTCGGTCGGCTACGAGCAGGGGGTGGCCGTCTACCTGCGCCGGCGCCTCTGATCGCACCCGGTCGATCGTGCCCGGTGCGTGCGGCCGGCGCGAGCGGGTCCGTGGTGAAACCTTCACCTCCTCGCGGCGCGGTCGCAACGT
The DNA here is from genome assembly GCA_021789355.1 of Chloroflexota bacterium. The sequence goes on from JAJYJR010000422.1 coordinate 4,746, forward strand.
GCGTCTGCCAGACTCGCCGGGCAGTCAGCATGGGAGGCCGGGCATTGGCGCGTTCACGTCGGGGCGGAAGCAGGCGGTCGTTCGAGGCGCGCGGCACCAGCGCGCTGCCGCCCGAGCCCTCGCTCGGCGCCGTTCCCCTCACGCCGGGCTCGACACCCGTGCCGCAGGACCGTGAACCGGTCGCGTCACGTCCAGTCCCGCCGCGCCAGCCGGTGCACGGGTCGCGGCAGGGCCAGGCGCCGGGACGAGCCGGCTCGCCGGTGGGATCGGTCGCCGCGTCGGCCCTCCTCCCGCTCCGCCTGTTCGCGGGCTTCACGTTCCTCTACGCGGGCATCGACAAGATCGCGCTCGACCCGAGCTTCCTCGACATGTCCTCGAGGACGAGCATCCTGGTGCAGCTCCAGGGGTACGCTCACGCCTCGCCGCTCGCCCCGCTGATCACGGCGCTCGCCGTCCCGAACGCGTGGCTGATGGGCGTCCTGATCGCGCTGGCGGAGATCGCCGTCGGCCTCGGCGTGCTCTCGGGCATCCTGTTCCGCACCGCCGCCTGGGGCGGCGCGGCGCTGTCGCTGCTGTTCTTCCTCACCGCGTCCTGGAACGTCCACCCCTACTACTTCGGCCAGGATCTTCCCTACGGCCTGGGGTTCGTCACGCTCGCCATCGCCGGTCACGGCGACCGGTACGTGCTCGGGCCGTGGCTGGACCGGCAGTTCTTCCCGGTGAGGCCCGCGGGCCGCCACGCGCCGATCCCCGCGCCGGTGTCGGCGGAGCGCCGGCACCTGCTGCACGCGGGTGTGCTCGGCCTG
>JAJYJR010000011.1 GCA_021789355.1 Chloroflexota bacterium
CGGGCTCGATGACGTGCCGCTCCGGTCGGGCGAGGTGCGAGGCTCGGGCGACGCGCGGGCGTCGCGCCTCGGGCTGCGGACCGATCCCCCGCTCGCCCGTCCCGCGCCGTCGGGACTCGACGGCGGGATCGATGCCGCCGTCCCGTCGCCGTTCAGCGTGGAAGCCGACGCGGTGCGGGACCGCGACGATTGCCGCGGGGTGCGTCCGTGACGCCCCGCGACGAGCGCGCCGCGTCGGGCATGTTGCACACGTCGGGCTCGTCGGACGGGACGACTCCGGTGGCGTGGCGGGCCGTGGAGGAGGGAACCCCGGTCCTGGGTCCCGGTGGCCGGATCGGCTCGGTGTCGCACGTGGTCGCCGACGACGCCCGTGCGCTTCCCACGTACGACGAACGGACGCGCGAGCCGCGGTAGCCGTCGCGGTCAGCGCTGACCCGGCCGCGCCTCCACGGGCTCCTCGGGCGGCTGCTCCGTCTCGGCCAGCGCCGATCCGGCGCCATCGCCGGCGCCATCGCCGCCGCCTGCCGCCACCGCCTCGGTCACCCGGGTGGTTTCGGCCTCGTCCTCCACCGATTCGGAGTCGGGTGTCCAGCGCGTGTCGAGCAGGTAGCCGATGCCCTGGAAGGTCCGGAGCGGTCCGCTCGACCCGACCGGCACCCCGAGCTTGCGCCGCAGCCTGCTCACCCAGATGCGGAGATAGTTGAACTCGCTGCGGTACTGCGGTCCCCAGATCGCCGTCAGCAGCTGCGTGTGGAGCACGACGCGGTCGGTGTGGGTGGCAAGCTCCTGGAGCAGGAGCCATTCCGTGCGCGTCAGCGAGATGCGGTGCCCGCCCCGGGAGACCGTCCGCCGGCCGAGGTCGACCTCGATGTCCGCCACGGTCACGACGCGCGCGGGCCCGACCGGCGTCCGGCGCAGGACGGCGCGGATCCGCGCCGCGACCTCGTCCGGGTGGAACGGCTTGGCGATGTAGTCGTCGGCGCCGAGATCGAGGCCGTCGGCGATCTCCGCGGGGGACCCGCGGGCGGTGAGCAGGACGACGGGGACGGGGGACGTCTCGCGGATCCGGCGCAGGACCGTCAGCCCGTCGATGTCGGGCATCAGGACGTCGAGCAGGACGAGATCAGGCTTCAGGCGCTCGAACGCTGCGAGCCCCTCCTCGCCTCCGGACGCGGTCTCGACGTCGAACCCCTGGTCGGCAAGGGCCGCGGCGACGATTTTCCCGACCCACGCCTCGTCGTCGACCACGAGCACGAGGCGTCTCGTTCCCACGTGATCCTCCCTTCGCAGGAGGGGACGCGCTCCCACTATAGTGCCCGCCCGTGCGCCCCGTCGCCGGCCCACGACGGCGCAGGTGCTCCTCCCTGTCCGCACGCCGCTACCCTGTGCGTCGGGCCGGTAGCTCAGCGGTCAGAGCAGGGGGCTTTTAACCCTCGTGTCCTGGGTTCGAATCCCAGCCGGCTCACCAATATGTTGTGTCTTTCGATCGGTGAAACCACAAGATACGGGTGTCTTGGCCCCACATCGAGCAAGTGACAGCCAATGTGACAGCCACTGGCGCGCGTTCAGGCAGACTCGGTGAGGACCGCATCCAGTCGCGTCGCGGCCTCGCGGGTCAGCGATGGCAGCACGTGGGCATAGGTGTTCGCTGTCAGGCTGATCTGGCTGTGCCCGAGGACCTCCATCACGACACGCAGGTCCATCCCTTGCGCGATTAGAAACGTCGCGCACGTGTGGCGCAGGTCGTGGATGCGCCGATGGGGGAGGCCGGCTGCCGCGGTGAGCGCGCGTTCCTCGCCTCCAGCATCCACTTGCACGAATGCGGGCCGCGGGTGACCGGGGTACACGAAGAACTCGGGCGTCAGGGCCAGTTCGAGCCGGTCTAACCAGTACCGGTCGAGATCGATGGACGGGTCGCCCCGCACCGGCGCGCTGCCGCGCCGCGCTCGGACCAGCTCTACCTGCGCCCGCCGCCACCCGGCGTCGATGGCTTCGTGCTCGGCCATCTCGCGTTCGTATCGCGCCCGCAGCTCGATCCATGCGGCCACCTTCGCTCTGCGTTGGGCCACGCGTGCGGTGGCTTTGGCTTCGCGTCGCAGCGCGGCTGCCTCACGCTTTGCATGTGTGCGAAGGCACTGCTTCGTGTGCTGGCCGAGCGGGCACTGGCAGGACCAGCCGTCGGGGGGCATGTGGCCGCGCACGACCAGCCGGCAGCGGGTCCGGAGCGCATCCAGGTCGATCTGCTCGCCACCCTCGATGAGGGCGAGGGCGTCGCCGAGCTCCCACTGGACGAACGCGCCGGTCCGCGCGAGATACAGGCTGATGGCGCGTATCCGGTGCGTGTCGAGATAGTCGAGCAGCACATAGCCCAGCAGTTGCCGGAGCCACCACAACTCCGGGAGCGCGCGAGTCGTCACCTTGATCTCGACGAGGCAATTACCCACGATCAGGTCCGCGTCGGCCCCGCCCACGTCACCGCTGCCCTCAAAGGTTGGGTTGAGAACATAGGGCCCCGCGGAGGCGGCCAGTGACGTGCCCCGGAAGCGGTCCGTGAGGTGGACCAGCTCATCGACCCAGGCAGGCTGGATCGTCGCGAGCACCTCTTCGACGCTGCCGAGCGGGCCAGACCGGAACAGCGGTGAGTTCGACCAGAAGCCCGCTCGATAGATCTCCTCGAACAGCGCGACCCTGGCCGAGGCACCACCGGCAGATGGCCGCATCGACCCCAGTCTCTCCAGAGCCCTGCTGCGCGCGGAGAGCGGGAACTGTGTGCGCGGCCTCGGCCATGAACGCCGCTGCGACGTCAGGAGGCAGGATCGCCAGGGCCTCTTGGCGCGCGAGGATGTGCTTGACTCGGGGATCCTCGCGGGGCAGATGAGTCACATCGAGGGCGGGCCAAGATGACTCCTGGGCTGCCCAATTCTGGGCGCCCATCCAGGCAGTCGTGTCGGCCACGTCCAGGTCCGCAAACCAAATGCGGACCCGGTAGTCGAACGCCACACCGATGGTCGATGCCGCCGAGCCTTCGCTGCGTAGGATCGGCGGTCCGCCGAGCTCTCTCGCCCGCGCCCTGGCGTCGGCCGAGAGGTCGCGCAGCTTCGGAAACTGCCGGCCCATCCAGTCGCGCAGGGGCGATGCGTGCCGCAGTTGCTGAACCAGGGTCATGCGCTCGCCCGTCGCGTCCACGGGCGGCACGCACAGCGGCGCGGCCGCTGCGGCCCGAGGTACCCGCTCACGTGCCCGTGATGGTCCTGGCCCACGCCCCTTTGAGCCGGCAGGGGCACACGATGACCACCGGCCTGTCTACTGGCCGGCTGGCGCCGCAGCCAACGTCACCGCAGCCACCGCGCGGGCGCCCGCCCGCACGTAGGTCACCCGCACGACTTGGCCAGGAGAGTCATAGGCGAGGATCGTCGTCAGGTCCGCTCCCGCGAAGAGCGGGCTCCCGTAGATCGTCGTCCCATCGATGGCGGAGATGATGTCGCCATCTTGCAGGCCGGCCTTCGCCGCCGGACCACCCGGGACGATCCCTGGCAGCATCGAACCGCTGTTGTTCGGGTCCGGCAGGTCCGCGATCTGGATACCTGCCGCGCCCGGCTGGTAGCTGCCCCGAATGCCGAGTGTTGCCTGCACAAGGGGCAGCGCGTGGCAGATGATCCCGCCGTAGTAGGCGGGAGCGGTGTCGAACACGATGACCCGGTAGCCGTTGAGGAGCCCGCCGCAGATGACGCCCACACCGCCAGCGAGCGTCACCGCTGGTGCCGTGGCGTCTGCCCAGGTCGATCCGTCGCTGAACGAGACCGTGGCCGCGATGTGGCGGCATTCCATGATGGCCGCCTGCCCCTTGGCTTCCACGAACGCGTTGTGGCTGCCAACCTCGACACTGCAACTGGCCTGCGCGTCGAGCTGTCGCTCCGCGATGGCTGCCCGATCCGCCTCGAGCGAGGCCACCGCGTTGTTGTAGTCGCCAACGGTGGCGGGCGCGAACACCAGCGTGCCGATCGTGCCGTCGGCCTCCGGTTCGGCCAGGGTGAACTGGCCGTTGCTGAACTGACCGGTCAGCAAGGCGGTGCCGTTGATCGTCTCCCCGCCGGCAAGCGTGAGCGTCACGCTGTCGCCGCTGATCACGCCACTGAAGTCGATCACCTGGTGCTGCGGACTGGCACCACTCGCCTCGAACGTGACCTGCGTAAGCGACCCGATCACCGAAGTCCCCGTCTGGGTCCATTGGAGGAAGGCGACACCGTTCTGGGCGGTGGCGAGCAGGCCCGACGGAAGCTCGACGACCGTTGGCGCGGAGGCCGACGACACCGGGACTGCCGTCGCTGCTGCCGTGGGGATCGCGGTCGGCATCGCTGACGCCAGGACATGCGTACTGGCCGTTGGCATGGGAGCGGTGCTGGACCCGGGGCTTGCCTGCGCCCCGCTACCGCAGGCGACCACCAGCAGCGCGATCACCGCGGCCAACACGGCGAGGCCCGTTCGCGAGCTGTCCGCCCACCGGTTCACGAGATGCATCTGCCGGTCCGCTGGTACGACCTTCGGCGAGCCGAAGGGTAGCATCGGGACGGTGCCATTGCAGACCTGCGTGCGTTAAGAACGGCTTCATCGGTGCAAGGTGAATGCCACCGCGGTGCCAGCGCCTCGGCCTCACTCGCGCCGCGCGCCTCGACCGCGGGACGGTGCTCGAACCGGTGCAGGTGTCCCGCGTAGAACGCGCTGGCCACCCACTGCCGCTCCTCGGGGTGCCACTGGGGACGCGTGACCTCCCAGCCCGGCAGACGGTCCAGCGCCGCGTGCACGGCCTCCCAGGCGACCGCGATGTCGAGCATGTGACCGCTCCCGCCCCGGGGCTCGATGAGACGTCCTCGACCCGCACATAGACCAGAGTCCGCGCCGTCTGACGACGGGCGCGGACCCTGAGAAACGCTGGGGTGATGGTGCGGTTAGGACCCGATCGGGACCGCCCCGCTGGTCGCGTAGAAGCTGACGCAGTCGCCCTGGTTCTTGAACAGGGCGCCGTTCTCGTCGTACATCGTCTTCCAGCCGCCGTCCTTGCACTGAGCGCCGGTCGCCGCGACCGCGGTCATGCTGACGTTATCCAGCGCGGGACCACAGTTGCCGGTGGTGGTGCTGGCGAAGGACAACGTCGCGCTCGTGCTCGTCGCGACGAACGAGAACATCTCCGAAGCCCACGTCATCGCGCCCTTGTTGTACGCCCAGCTGGTCGGCACGGTGAACGTGAAGTCCTGGCTCGTGGCGCCGGAGCTCACGGTCAGCGTCTTGTCGCCTGCCCCACACATGGGGTTGCCGGAGAGCCAGAACTGGACCGCGTACGTGGCGTTCACCACGGTGTCGAACGTCTGGGTCAGCGTCCCCGCCGTTGGACTGGCGTTCATGTCGATGCTGTAGCCGTCGCCATCTTCGGACTGCCAGTAGGTGCCGATCCAGTCGACCGCACCGCTGATCGTCCAGCCCGGGATTGTGGTGCCGCTGACGCTCGGCATGAAGCCGCTGCCGCCGTCCTGGTAGGTCCCGCCGGAGGCCACGCTGGTGCCTGCGAACCCCCCATTGGTGAAACCGGCCGCCAGTGCGGAGCCGGCCAGCGCGAGCGATGCCACCACCGCGAGCGCCGCGCCGACCATCGATCGTCTCTTCACGTGTGCCTGCCGCGCGTCATTGCCCCCCGTCGGGGCGTCCATTGTACGCAGACCGGCAAGGCGCAGCGCCCTTGACTGGGGTCATTCGGTGCGGAAAGGCACCGGAATGTGCTGGTCGCAGCCTCCAGCAACCATCGACGACGTGTGGCGTGGGCCCACCCGTTCGGTGCCGCGGGTGCTCACGTTTGCCCCTGTCGCGGGCGTCACGGGGGTCACCGGTGGCACGGGCGTCGCCCAGGATGGCCGGGCGTCGCCCACCACGCTGGAGTTGTCGCGCCGGGCGCTGTCCGGGTCAGACCTTGCCCGACTCGGCCTCGGGTGACACGATCTCGGGTATGAAGGCAACCCGTGGCGAGGCGGCCAGGCGCGCCATCGTTCCGGCGGCGATCTCCTTGGCTATTGCCGCCGAGACCATGGCCGGCACGGAACGCGCGCGTGCCCTTCCGAATGCTCCGAGCTCGCCCGCGTTCATCTACCCGGCGCCGATCGCACCCATCAGCCGCCAAGATGACGAGGGTGCAGCCCCTCCGTATGCGGGGGAGGCCGCCGAGCCCATCCCTGCGGGCGGCGTCGTGGGGGGCACGGCGGACGTAGCCCTAGGAGTTGCGGCAATGCCCACCATGTATCTGGGCCGCAACGGCCAAACAAGTGGTCTCGTCACGCTCAGCGAGCGTGGCCCCGGTGAACTCGGAGGCCCAGGGGCGTACCCCAAGATCCTGCGACTTCGCCTGATCGATCCCCTCGACCCCGACGGTGCGGTCGGCGACACGTTCACCCGGCCGCCTTGGATCATCGTGACGAGCGGCGACATCAACCTCGCATCACCGTCCGACCTAAGGGGCGAGCCTGCCCGAACCGCGATCCATAGCTGGCTCGCAGCGGATGATCCGGCAAGCGCCGAGTGGCTGATCGTCTCGCCGAGCACGATCGCGAGCCGCCTCGTTGTGGTCGGCGACACGGCGAGCGGTCCACTTCCCCTCGGCGCCGGAAACGGGCCGGCCGTGAACGTTGCGGCCATGCAGCGCGAAGGACCATTGGTCTTGTCGGTCCAAGTCTTGGACCTGAGCCACCGCGTCATCGTCGATCTCGGGTTCATCCCTGTCGCCTATCGGACCCACATGATCCGGCCCTGGGCCGAACGGGTGGACATCCGGGAGCCCGGCGGCGGACCGAACGCGCCCACGCCAACGACTCCGCAGAGTCACACTCACCCGGAGGACCCCGACACGACCAACCCGATGCTTACTGTGGCGAGCGACGGCATCCGGGGGGACGTACCAGCCTTCACAGCCGTCAGCCAGCCTCAGCTCACGCGGGGGCGCAACAACCAACCTGGCGGCAATCTGGTCGTCGCCGAGACGAGGGCAGGCCAACTTGCCCTGCTCTGCGATCTGCTCGCGCACCCTGGCGCCAGCTTCGCCGAGGTCATCATCGACCTCGTGCCACACGTATCCGGCGTCACCTTCGACATTTCCAACGAGCCCGTCGTGTCAGCCAACACGGCCAGCGGGTGCATGGCAGCCTTCGTTGGCTACGTCGGTAACAGTGGGATGCGCGTCGCGGTGTGGCCTACAGGGGGCGCCTCTCGACCCCCAATCCAACTCGGGACGGTGACGATATCGAACGTTCAGTACGTCGTGCAGCGCAGCGCCGAGGGTGGGCCGGTGTGGGTCACGGCCAAGCTTTGCGGCGCGCGCACATTGGACGCTCGTCAGCTATCGGGACGGCGCCTGATCGTTGCCGTGCCATTCACGCCCGATGTCGCAGCGTCACCGCAGGTCGTCTCCAATGCCCTAATCGATTAACCGAGACATCGACTCCCCCAACGATCCGTTAGGGGGAGGACGCTCCCCACGGAACTGTCTCACCTGTCTCGCCCCCCACCTGTCTCTCTCGCACCACAGGCAACGCCTGTGCCACTGGTGGGGCGGGTCGAGCGGGCGAGGCGGGGGCCCAGTCGATCGCGCAGTTTCACCGCCGACTACCCAGGGCCTCCGCCCTTGATAACGAACAGATGTTTCGATACGCTTTGGAGCATGGACGAGCAGGCGGAGCTGCTGGACCGAGAGATCACTTCCCGTCTCGCGTACCAAATGACGGAGTTGGACGGGTTGGACTCGAAAGCCACCACTGTGCTGGGAGCCGCCGGCGTATTGGTCGGCCTGATTGCCAATGCAGTTCGAGACTTTGATCCGCCTGCGCCGTCCCAGGCACGACTCGTGCTCTACGGTGCGTTCGTTGTTCTGCTCGCGGGCATTGGGGTTGGCGTCTGGAACCTCTGGCCACTTCGTCCCAATCTGGTGCCCGATCCCGACCACCTGCTGAAGCAGTACGCCGACAAGGGTGCGACTGAGACTCACGGCGCACTCGCCGCGACGCGCGCCCAAGCATTCACGGGAAACCGGGCGCTCGTGCGGGGGAAGGCGCGACTCCTTCGCGCGCAGTTACTCCTCCTCCTTGCCGGCGCAGCCTGCGTCGCCGGGGCGTATCTATTCCGTGCGATGGGGTGAGCCGTGAAGGACAAACGAGGGATCGAGCAACCGCAGCGCCCGAAAGACTCCAAGGGCGAAGGAACTCAGGACACTCGACGGCAACCCTTTGTCGTCGACCCGAGACTTCTGAGCCGAGTCGAGAAGGGTGCTCTCGGTAACACGCAGAAGAGAGCGAAGTAAGCGATGGACGACACTCCCACGACACCCCAACCACCCCCGGCGCCAGCCCCCGAGCAGACACCGTCGCCCCCTGCTTCCCCACCGCCCGCGAGTCCGGTACCCGACAGCCCGTCATTCCATCCTGACCCCGGACTATTGAGTCCAGCCATCCGACACGTCACGACACTGCCACTGCGAAGGGCCGATCGAGACCCCTGACGGCTCCGTGCGCCGTTGACGTGGCCGACTCCGGCCGATGCCGGAGGCACGCACAGGCGCAGCCTTGGCCACAGACGGCGACCGCCACCAGCAACCGCGGCCGCGCCCCCGGTCACCGTGGGATGGTCGACTCCCGCCCCGACGGTCCTAGTAGTGCTCCCGGACGTACGCATACGCGCGGTCATACAGGTCGCCGGTCGGGGGCAGGCCACTGCCGTTGAGGACGCGACGCAGTTGCCTCCGGACCTCGCGATCGCCGGGTTGGCTCTCCTGCCAGCCCGTCCCCCGGATGGGCCGCACGATGGCGTCGATCTGCTCGGCCACGTGCTCGATGATCACGGGCGTGCCGGGTGGCGCGTACTCGGCGAGGATCTGGGTGAGGGCCCCCCGGTCGGGATCGAGCACCTGGAAGCCGTCCAGGCGTCCGTCCGCCTCGGCCCGCTCGGCACCCACGATCTGCCGGGCCAGGTCGAGCAGGTGCTTCAGGAACTCGACCGAGTCGCGCGCACCGGCCAGGCGGGTCCGGCGCAGCTCTTCGAGCCGTTCGGCCAGGGTGCGCCAGACCGGATGGGTCCCGGGACCGGCGAGCTTGCGGCGCAGGCGACCCTCCAGCGTGTCGAGCACCTGGTCCACGCTGGGTGCCACGCCGCCGATGCTGCCCCCGTCGGGGAAGAGGTCGAGCTGCTGGAGCGCGCCGAAGGTGTCGGCGTCGATGGCGATCGCATCGAGCGCCCCGGCGTCCACCCGGAAGTCGGTGACATACTCGCCGAGCAGTTCGGCGGTCTTGGTGCCCAGCCGATGCCAGAGCAGCGCGTTCGGATCGGCCGTGGGCTGCACGGAGTCGTACACCCGCGCCAGCCAGCGGTAGTCGGCCTCCACCTGCGCCGGCAGCTCGGCGGGCCAGAGGAACTCGAAGAGGCCCTCACAGCGCAGGAAGGCCTCGGCGAACCGCTCCCGCGCATCCGGCGTGGCCACCCGCTCCTGGGCCGCCAGGAGCTGCTCGTAGCCGGCGGCCGAACGATCGACGCCGGCGAAGGGGGCCAGCGCCTCCGCCACCCAGCCCGCCAGGATGTCGACCAGGTCGTGCACCTCGGCCGGCAGCCGCGCCTTGCGCCCATCGTTGCGGATGGCCACGGCGCGCGCCAAGTCGGCCCCGAGACCGACGTAGTCGACCACCAGCCCAAACAGCTTCTCCTGGCCCGTGCGCGGGTTGGTGAAGCGCCGGTTGGTGCGACAGACGGCCTGGAAGAGCGTGTGGGCCCGGAGGGGCTTGTCGAGGTACATCACGCCCTCGACCGGGGCGTCGAAGCCCGCCAGCAGCTTGGCGGTCACGATCAGGAACCGGAGCGGATCGGCCGGGTCGAGGAAGCGGTCGCGCAGGGCGATCTCGGCCGAACGCTCGCGGTCGAATACCGACCACTCGGGCGGATCGTCCTTGGCGGTGGTCATCACGAGGTCCGCCTCTTCGCCCGGGAGCAGGTGCGCGCGGATCTCGTCGAGGTAGCGCACGCACAACTCGCGATCGAAGGCCACCACCTGGGCTTTGAGCCCGAGCGGCTCCACCCGGCGGCGGTAGTGCGCCACGATGTCGGCGCAGACGGTCGCGACCCGCGCGGGGGTCTTCATGTACTGGTCGACGCGGGATGCGCGCTTCGCGAGGTACCCGCGCTCGTCCTCGTCGAGGGCCTCGGCCGCCGCCAGCTCGGCGAACGCCTCGTCGAGGGCCTCGCGATCGACGTGGAAGTCGACCAGGCGGGTCTCGATGTGAATGGGCAGGGTGGCGCCGTCGGCGATGGAACGTTCGACCGTGTAGTGGTTGAGCACGCCCTCGGGATCATCGGGATCGCCGAAGGTCTCCCAGGTGTTGCGATCGGTGGTCGAGACGGGCGTGCCGGTCAGGCCGATGAAGCGCGCGTTGGGGAGGGCCGTGCGCATGTCGGTGCCGAGACGCCCTTCTTGGGTGCGGTGGGCCTCGTCGACCAGCACCACGATGTTGACGCGCTCATTCAGGAGGCCCGCGTCGGCGAAGCGGAAGATGGTGGTGACGATCACGCCCCGCGCGTCCTCGCGCAGCAGGCGGCGCAGGTCCTCCTTGGTCTCGGCCACCTGCATGCCGGGTAGGCCCACCGAGGCGAACTCGCCGATGGTCTGCTCGATGAGATCGAGCCGATCGAGCACCACGAGGATGGTGGGGGCGTCGAGGTCCGCCTGCTGGCGCAGCTTGGCGGCGGCAAAGGCCATGACCAATGTCTTACCGGAGCCCTGGTGCTGCCAGACCAGGCCCTGCCGGCGATGGGGGTCGCGGCAGCGGGCCACGATCGCCTCGACCGCCTCGACCTGTGGGTAGCGGGGGATGAGCTTGGCGGTGTAGCCCCCGGCGGTCGAGGAGCGCCGCGAGTAGAGCGTGTAGGTGCGCAGGATGTCGAGGAGGAGCTCGGGGGCCAACAGCAGGCTCGCGGCGTGGAGCACGCCGGCCAACCCGGGCAGGGGCAGCGGGTCGCTGGTGCGGCCCCAGGGCAGCCACAGCTCGGGCGACTGGCGGATCGCGCCGTAGCGGAAGTCCTTGCCCTCGCTAGCGAACGAGAGGACGTTGGGGACGAAGAAGCCCGGGGTCTTCGTCTCGTACACGGAGTGGATGTCCCCCGCCGCATTGAGCCAGGAGCGCGAGCGGCTGACCGGGGTCTTCGTCTCGCCCACCACGAGCGGGAACCCGTTCACCCAGAGGACCAGGTCGTAGCGGCGCTCCTCGGTGCCCGGGTGATAGGTCACCTCGGTGGAGACCACGAGCGCGTTGGCGCGGGGGCTGTCGAAGTCGAGCAGGCGGACCGGCACGAAGTCGTCGGTGCCGACGAACTGGATCGTGTTTTGACCGCGGAGCCACTCGGTCAGCCGGCGGTTGGCCTCGATCAGGCCGTCGTCCGCCACCGCGAGGATGGCGGCCCGCAGGCGCGGCAGGACCTCGTCGACGCGCTCCGGATGCGCCGCGATGGCCGGGTTCAGGCGACGCAGGGCGGCCGCGACCTCCGACTCCACCAGGACGCTGTCGGGCGGTCGGTCGAGTGCGCCGCCGGGGACGAAGTGCCAGCCGAGGTCAGGCCGGGTGAGCCGCTCGACGAGGGCCTCCTGCACCGCGGTCTCGCGGATCTCGCTCACGTCGCACCGTCGAGGAAGCGGTCGTAGGAGGCGGGGATCTCGTGGTCGCCGGACAGAAGGTCGTTGAGCAGCGCCGAACGAAACTGGCGGAGACGACTGGCCAACTGGGCGGCCGCGATCGCCACTGCCTGGAGGCCATCTGCGGCTGAGGAGATCGTGCGCTGCGCTGCCCGGGTCGGCACGTCGGCTCGCAACGCCAGGTACTCGCGGGTGCGCAGGTTACGGATGTTCGTGGTCGCCGTCTGGTACAGGGCCGGGATGCCACGACGGTGCCACGACCAAAGTAGCCAGAAGAGGAACGAGGGTTCGACCTTGGAGGTATCCGGTCGAAGGAGCTGGACGAAGTTGGCGATGATCGACGGCACCAACGGCTCGGGGCAGCGAACAACGCGACCCACTGGGCGTGTTGGCGTGCCACCGGACTTCTCCAGCAGCACGTCCGCATTGCGGAGCGCCCGGGAGGTCATCTGGCCCACCGACACCGCCCGTACCGCGGCGGAGTTCGGCGTGGCCCAGCCGTCCGCGCCGAACTCGGTGCTGCGGTACACAGCGACGTCACGCTCGCCACGTCCCGGGTCTGCACCCCAGACGCCGCCGATGTCCAACGCCAAGAGCGACTCGACCGGAGCGCCCGAGGTGTTCGGGTCGGCAACGCGTGCCGCGAGGAACGCGTCCAACGCATCCCATGTCGCCGCGGACGTGCCGTGGGCTCGATCAGCCGCTTCGTCCACCGCCGCTACAAGATCGACGATGCGGCGTTGGTCGTCGGGTGGGGGGAACTCGACCGCGATCGAGCGCAGTGACTCGCTGTTCAACGTCTTGCCCTTGACCGCCCGGCCGGCAGACGCCTCCAGATCGAGGTGGCCAAGCCACAGAGCCAGGTACGCGGAGTCCAGGGCTCCGACGGTGGGGCGGATGGCAGCGATGGCCTCGTTTGGAAAGACGTCAACCCCGGCGAACCCGACCCTGCCAAGGGTGAGCTTGAAACTCATCAGGAGGGTCCCGCGTTCGACCCTCTTGGCCTTGCCTTCGTGCTCGGCCGTTTCAGTAACGCCCTCGTGCACGGGTACGACAACCGGCGCCGTCATGTCGGCAATCGTGCAGAACGGGCGGTCGAGCGACTGCGTCCAGTAGCGTGGTTCATTGCGCGGCGGAGTCCGGCCGATCGAGATGGAGGCCACCTCGCCGAGTGTGGCCGCCTCCCACCCGTCACGCATAGCCCGCCTCGGCCAGTCGTTCAGCCAGCCGCTCCTCGGCCTCGTGCAACGCCCGCTGCGCCTCCGCCAGCTCGGCGAGCGCCGTCTCCACGTCGATCACCTCGGCCGCCGCGCCCTTTACGTAGCGGCCGATGTTCAGATCCCAGCCGTTCGCCTCGATCTCGGCGTGGGGGACCAGCCGGCCCCCGACGCTGTCGGTGCCGTCCTGCTCGGAGCCGGTCCGGTAGGCCGCCAGGATCGTCTCCACGTCCTCCGGCCGCATGCGGTTCTGGTTGCGCCCCTTCTCGAACCGCTTGGAGCCGTCCACAAAGAGCACGTGCCCTCGGCGCTCGGGTCCCTTGGTGGCGTGGAAGATCAGGAGGCAGGCCGGGATCGAGGTCGAGTAGAAGAGGTTGGGCGGCAGCCCGATCACCGCCTCCAGTTGGTCCGAGCGGATGAGGCACTGGCGGATCTGCGCCTCCGCGCCACCCCCGGAACAGGACCCCGTGCGGCATCACCACGCCGACCCGTCCGCTCATCGGGCGCATCGAGGCGACCATGTGCTGCACCCAGGCGTAGTCCCCGAACGAGGCGGGTGGCAGGCCACAGGCGGCCCGGCCCCACGGGTCGTGGGCCCAGACCTCGGCGCCCCAGTTCTTCAGGGAAAACGGGGGATTGGTGATCACCACGTCGAAGCGGTCGAGGTGTCCCGCAGCGTCGAGGAACTTGGGGTCGCGCAGGGTGTCGCCCCGCCGCACCCGGGCGTCCTCGATGTCGTGGAGGAAGAGGTTCATGCGCGCGATGGCCGAGGTGGTGAGCTGCACCTCCTGGCCGAAGAAGCGCATCTGGGCCACCGAGCCCCCGGCCTCCAGCACCTCGGCGGCGGCCTCGATGAGCATGCCGCCCGAGCCGACCGCGGGGTCGTACACCGTGTCCGTGGGCCCCGGGTCGAGGATCTTCGTCAGGAGGCGGACCACCGAGCGCGGGGTGAAGAACTCGCCGGCCTTCTTGCCCGACGCGTCGGCGAACTGCCGGAGCAGGTACTCGTAGGCCGCACCCAGGACGTCGTGGCCGACCCGCGCGGGATGCAGGTCGAGCGTGGTGAAGGCGCCGATCAGGTTGCGCAGGGCATGCTCGGGCAGCTTGTCCTTGTTGCCCCACTGCACGTCCCCGAAGATCAGGGCGAGCGTCTCGGGGTTGGCCTGCTCGATGCGCTGGAGCATGGTCTGGAGCGCCACCCCGACGTTGTCGGTGACCCGACGCAGGTCGCGCCAGTGACAGCCCTCGGGGATCTGGAAGCGGTAGTTCTCGGGCAGCGAGGCGAGGGCCTCGTCGCCGCCGTAGTCGGCCAGGGCTCGCGCGTGCTCGCTGTCCCAGGTGTCGCTGATCCGCTTGAAGAAGAGCAGCGGGAAGATGTAGGCCTTGAAGTCAGCCGGATCGACCGGACCGCGCAGGGAGTTCGCGGCCGCCCAGAGGCGTGACTCCAGGTCCTGCTGGGTGAGGCCGAGGGGTTCCTGGGTCATGCGGACTCCGAGTGGCGCCAACCGTGCCGTGGACGAGTGGTGGTGAGTCTATCGACCACCGCCGCGCGGTTGGGAGCGACGCGGTCGAGGTGACCTCGACCGGCCATCGAAGTCATGGAACGGGTCGGGCGCCCGGGTCGTCTGTCGATCACCGGCGTGCAAGCACATGGCGCGCCGCCGCAAAACGCCTGGAGGCGCATGGAATGCAGTTCAGCAGGGGCATGAACCCGCCCTTCCCGCTCGGCATTTCACTGTCGGGCACGTTACGGATCAGGCCAACGGCTTCCAGCAATAGGAGGTCGCGGCGGTCCAGTGCCAGTCCTCGGGTACGGGCGCGGTCCTCCAGTTCCCGCACCGACACGGGCTCGCCCACGTTGTTGAGCCATCGTGCGTAGACAAGCCAGAACTGCCAGAAGAGTCGATCGCCCGCGGCGCCGAACAACTCTTGCAGCACGTCGAGGCTGTATTTGGCGAACACGTCGAGCACCACGGCCTGCTGGCAGTTGCTGACCTGGATGCCTTCGATCCAGTCACCACACGGCGCCAGCGGGAGTCCGTCGGCATAGCGATGGACGTCGTCGATGCTACGCGCGCCTTCTGCATTCACGGCGAGGACTGCCTGAGCATCGATCTGCCCGGCTGACTGCGGCCAGGCCAACAGGTCCATGACTTCGCCTGAGTGTGGTGCGGGGTGGTCGCGGGTGTATTTGATGCCGGCCTGGAGACGGCTCATGCGCACCGACAGACAGGATGGGCACAGGTGGCGACGCGAGGCGCGTGAGCGCAACGGAAGGGGCCGAGCACAGTCAAGACAGGCTGCCACTATGGACCTCGCCGAGCGCCCCAACCCATGTCCGCCCCTAACGCCGTGCCGCCCACGGTCGCGCCTGACACCTGGCAAACCCCATCGACCATCACGTCGCACTGCGCGTCGGCTCACGGTACGGCGAGTTGAGGATCGGGTTCTCGATGATCTCGGCCAACCCATGCCCTCGCGGTCGGTCCGGTGGCTCACCCCTCGGCCGGTCGTGCCCCTCGCCGGCGTGCGTCCCGTCACGCACGAGCATACCGGGCGGCGTGCCAGGTTGTTGGGCACGGGGGGAGCGCGCGATCGGGTCTCGCGGCCCATCGAGCGCGAGCAAGCTGTCAAACTGGCTCAGGTGAGCGGCTTTGATGTCGAGGACGTCGGCGGCTTCATACCAAAGCGCGCTTCAACTACGTCGTTTGCGATCGCGTCTTGTCAAAGTTGTGACGCCTGCGCTTGAATAATGGCAACACGGAGCGCACGGGAGGAAGCGAGTGACGCTGGATAGCAGGCGAGGCGGTCGGTACGTGCGCCAACTGAGCGGCTACAGCGCCTTCGTTCCGAGCCTGCTGCCGCCCGATCCGCCGATTGACCTCGGCCGGCTCGCTCGTCTCCAGTCAGCAGCGGACCTGGCCGTCGGACGACTCGACGGGCTGGGGCGGACCCTCCCCGACCCCGACTTCTTCGTGGCGATGTACGTCCGGCGCGAAGCCGTCCTGAGTTCCCAGATCGAGGGAACGCAGAGCAGCCTTGACGATGTCCTAGCCTACGAGCTCGACTCGCGCGCGACCCAACTGCCGGCCGACGTGACCGAGGTCGTGAACCATATCGGCGCCATGCACTACGGCCTGGAACGGCTCGCCTCCCTGCCGCTCTCCCTGCGCCTGATCCGCGAGATCCACGGCCAGCTCATGGCGGGCGTGCGTGGCTCCGAGAAGAGCCCTGGCGAGTTCCGGACGACGCAGAACTGGATTGGCGCGGCGGGCGCGAGCCTGCGGGATGCCGCCTTCGTGCCACCCTCTCCGACGGACATGAACGCGGCGCTCGACAACTTCGAAAACTTCCTGTACGCAAGCGATCTGCCGGCCCTTGTCCACGCCGGGATCGCGCATGCGCAGTTCGAGACCATCCACCCGTTCCTCGACGGGAATGGCCGGATGGGGCGGCTCCTGATCACGTTCCTGCTGGTCCATCGTGGCGTCCTCCGGAGGCCACTGCTGTACCTCAGCTACTACCTAAAACGCCACCGTGCCGAGTACTACGACCGGCTCATGGCCATTCGCGACACCGGCGACTGGGACGGCTGGCTGGAGTTCTTCCTGCGGGCCGTGGGAGAGACGTCAGAGGAGGCCACGCGCACGGCGGCTGACATCGTCGCGATGCGCGAGGGTCACCGCCGCATCGCCCAGCCTTGGGGCGGCAGCTCCCTGGAGCTCCTCGATCACCTCTTCCAGCGACCTCTGGTCAACGTGAACTCCGTGGCCGAGGCCCTGCGGGTATCCTGGCCCACCGCGAACAAGTTGGTCCAGCAGTTCGAGGACGCTGGGTTACTGAGCGAGACCACGGGCCAGAAGCGGAACCGGGTGTACCGATACGACCCATACCTGGCCCTGTTCGCGGAGTCGGGACCGGCCACGGACGAGGTCGAAACGCAGACGACTGAGGCGCCTGGGCCCAGCTCCGAAAGCTGACCGCGCCGTGCAGCGTCTCTGTCAGCGATCGACCCGCGACAGGTCACGACGAAGTGACAGCCGGCGGTCTCGCGCGAACGTGAAGAGGCCTCTCCGGGCCCCCTCTCGCACGCCCTGGTCGGTTTCGTGGACAGCTTGCCGACCGGCCGATGTGACCGCCGAAAATGACAGCCAATGTGACAGCCACGGGGACCGATTGACAGCCAAATGGCCACCACGAAACGGCACTAGGCGAACTCAGGTGAACTCAGCAACGCCTCTTTCCGATGCCCTAGCCGGGGCTTTTAACCCTCGTGTCCTGGGTTCGAATCCCAGCCGGCTCACCAAGTCACCCACCGCGCGGACTTCCTCGCCGCGCGTGAGCAGCCGGGCGATCCGGTGAACCTGCGGGACACGCCCCCTGAATCGGAAGTGCCCGACGCCCCTGTTCGTGACGCTACCCAACCACTCCCAACACCCGGAGCCCCTGCCCGCCTTCTCCCAGAGACGGACGTCATCGCGGACCCGGAGCCGCCGCCAGTGAAATCGCCGGCGGCGGATCCGACGTCAGATCCTGCGAAGCGCGTCCCGATCGACGTCGGCGACCGACGCATAGCCGGAGAGCGCGAGCGTCAGGTCGAGCTCGGCGAGGAACGAGCGCAGCACGTGCTCGATTCCTCGCTGACCGCCGACGGCGAGTCCCCATGCGTACGGTCGCCCAAGCAGCACCGCCCGTGCACCGAGCGCAATGGCCTTGAACGCGTCGGCGCCCGTCCGGATCCCGCTGTCGAACAGCACGGGGACGATGCCGCCGACCGCCTCGACCACGTCCGGCAGGGCATCGAGCGCCGCGATGGCGCCGTCCACCTGGCGTCCCCCGTGGTTCGAGACCACGATCGCGTCGGCCCCGTGGTCGATGGCCCGACGGGCATCGTCGGGCCTGAGGATGCCCTGGACGCCGATCGGCGCCAGCAGCACCGGCGCCGGGAGGCGCGCCCCGAGCATGTCCACCGACAGATCCCGGTGCTGCACGTCGACGAGCATGCGCGGGACGATCCGCCAGCGGCGGAACGCCTCGCGGTTGGCCCGCATCGTGTCCTCGCTGCCCGCGCCTCCGGCCACGTATCCGAACGCTTCCGCGTCGAGCACCTCGCGGGCCCGGGCCTCCATCGCGTCGGGCGTGATCGGAAGATCGGGTCGAGCGCCGCCCGCTCCGGCCATGCAGATGCCGTTCTGGTACTCGGCGAGCGGCGCGACGTCGGGCGTCACGTGGTCGGTCAAGGTCCCCCCTCGCAGCTGGTCGGCGGAGTATGTCGCCGCCGCCGCCGGCCACGGCGGGCGCGGGATGCGCCCCGGTCGAGCCGGGGGTTGGTGTCGCCCGTGCTCGACCTTCCCCCGCTGGTCGCTCTCCGGGCTTCGCGATTCCCGTGGTGCAGGGGCCCAGGGCAGCAGGACGTCGGTCCGCCACCGGCAGCCGGTCGATTGGGAGGACAATCGAGGGCGCGCTCCGCGCAGGCGGATGCGCCGACACCCGGAGGGGCCATGGACCAGGCGCTCGGACCGCGCAAGAAGATCGGGCTGGTCGCCCACGACCGCAAGAAGGCCGACCTCATCGAGTGGGTCACGTACAACCGCCAGATCCTGACGCGCCACGACCTGGTGGCCACCGGGACCACCGGCACGCTGCTCGAAGAGGCGCTGGGTGTCGGGATCCACAAGCTGCAGAGCGGACCGCTCGGCGGAGACCAGCAGCTGGGCGCTCTGATCGCCGACGGCGAGATCGACTTCCTGGTCTTCTTCTGGGACCCCCTGGAGCAACAGCCCCACGACACCGACGTGAAAGCGCTGCTGCGGATAGCGGTGGTGTGGAACATCCCGGTGGCCTGCGACCGCGCCTCGGCCGACTTCATGATCTCGTCGCCGCTCATGGAGGGCACCTACCAACGCCAGCTGCCCGACTACCACAGCTACATCGAGCGGTACGTGACCCCGCCCTGATTGAGACCGTTAGGGCAGCCGCGACGAGCCCCCATCGGCGAGCCACGGATGACAGCGCGGCCGTAGGACGGGGCCAAGGCCGCGCTCACACCCGCGCGCGATCCGCCTCCGGCTGGTCGAGCCTCATGGTGTCGCGCCGTGCCGGCAGGTCGTCGTAGCGCTTCCACCGGTAGAACAGCGTCGAGAACACCCAGCTCGCGACGAAGATCCCGATGATCACGAGGCCGACCATCCCGAAGTCGAGCCGGTCGGTGATCGACCAGATCCCCCCGCTGAGCCCCAGCTCGCCGCCGATCACGCTCAGCGCCTCGAGCCCGCCGATCAGGAACGCGATGATCACCGAGACGAGCGTGATGTTCAGGTTGTAGTAGAGCTTCCGGATCGGCTTCAGGTACGCCCAGCCGTACGCCCCGAGCATCAGCACCCCGTCGCTCGTGTCCACGAGCGACATGCCGGCCGCGAAGACCATGGGCAGCAGCAGGATCAGCCAGATGGGGACGTGGCTCGCGCCTGACGTCGCGGCGAGGCCGAGCAGCGCGACTTCGCTCGCGGTGTCGAACCCGAGCCCGAACAGCACGCCGAGGGGATACATGTGCCAGCTGCGGCGGATCAGGCGGAGCGCCGGCCGGAACACCCGGGCGAGGAGCCCGCGGTTGTTCAGGTAGTCGTCCAGTGACTGCTCGTCGTACCCGCCGCCGGCGGAGACCTGGCGGAACATCCTGTAGACGTCGAGCAGGACGACGAGGTTGATGAACCCGATCAGCAGCAGGAACGCGGCCGAGACGCTCGTTCCGATCAGGCCGCCGACGGAACGGAGGGCCGGGACGTCGCTGACGATCGCCGCGGACGCGGCGATCGCGATGGACAGCAGCACGACCACCGTGGAGTGTCCCAGCGAGAAGAACAGGCCGACGGCGACCGGGCGCTGCCCGTCCTGCATGAGCTTCCGCGTCGTGTTGTCGATCGCGGCGATGTGGTCGGCATCCACGGCGTGCCGCAGCCCGAACGAGTATGCGAGGAAGGCCGTGGGGAGCAGGATCGGGTACCGCGCGGACGCGAGAAGCGTCAGGCCCCAGACGGCGACGTTGAACGACAGCAGGAACGCGTAGAGGCCGACGATCCGGCGGCGGAGATCCCTGGACGACGACAGGATGCTGGCGGCGTGTGAGAGCACGTGTTCCCCCGAGACGTGACGACGGCTGCTCGTCCGATCCTATCGTCCGCGCCAGCTTGTTGCAACTGGTTGCAGTTGCGGGCGCGTGCAGCTCCAGCCCGTCGACCTGTCGGCCGGCTGCCGCCTACACGCCTCCGGGGGCGTCCCGCCCGGCCGCCGCCGACGGAAGATCGAGCTCGAGCTGCGGGCTGGACGTCTCGTCGAGCGACGCCTGCCGCGCACGCCGCCAGCGCCGCGGTCGCACGACGCCGTCGGCCAGCAGCGGCTCGCCGACGATCGCCGCCAGCCGCTCCGCCAGGTCCCACCAGTCGGTGCCCGCGGTCACGTCCGAGGCATGGATCGACACGAGCCGGTCTGGGCGCACGAGGTCGGGGAGCACGCGGTCGAGAATCGCCTCGATCTCGTCGCGGAACGCATCGCTCGTGCTGCGCACGCCGTCCGGCCGCAGCGCGATGTCGGGGAGCAGCCGGACGACGAGATCGTACGTGCGCGACCACGCGCGCACGAACGGCTCGACGCTGAACCGGTCCGACATCTGGCACGCGCGCAGGTAGTACGCGAAGTTGTCCATGACGCCGCGGTCCGTGACGAGCGCCTCCGCCTTCGGCGCGAGCTCCAGCTCCTGGCGGACCTGCGAGACGAGCACCCACAGCTGCGCCTCGCCCGTCGCTGCCTCGTTGATCCCGAGCGGGTTGTCGCGGACGACCTCCCGCCCGTACTCGACCGATCTGCCCGCGCGCTGGAGCTCCCCCACGAACGCGTGCGCCGCGGTCGTCTTGCGGATGCCGTGGGACCCGACGAAGGCGATCTTCGCGTGCCGCGCCCAGACCGTCACGACTGCCCGCACACCTCGCACCGCCCGAAGATCGCGAGGTGGCTGACGTCGACGTCGAAGTGGTGGCGCCGATGGATCTGCCCCACGAAGTCGCCGAGCTCGTCGCCCGAGATCTCGCGCGTCGCCCCGCAGGCTCGGCAGATCAGGTGGGCGTGCGGCGCCTCCTGCGCGGGCTGGAACTCCTCGTGCCCGTCCGCGTCGTGGATGTGCGTGATGAGCCCGAGGTCCTGGAGGAGGTCGAGCGTTCGATAGACGGTCGAGGGGACGAAGTGCGGGTCGCGCGCTGTGCACCGCTCGACCAGCTGCGTCGCCGTCACGTGGCCCTCGAACTCCGAGAGCGCGGCCACGACCGCGCGGCGCTGGGGGGTGAGACGGAGGTTGCGCCTGCGGAGCAGCGCTGCCACGTCGGGCCAGTCGAGGGCGGAGCAGTGACCGGAGCGCGTCGTCACCGCGGCCGGTCCTCCGTATCGAGCCGCACGGCGTGTCCCTCGACGACCGACGGTCCGGCGCCGCGCCGCCGCGCCCGCTGCCACCACGCGGGGAAACCGCTGAACGGGACGAGGTACAGCAGCAGCAGGACCGGCAGGATGTACCGTCCGAGCGCCTCGAACTCGATCGCGGCGAGCCCGAGCGCGAGCAGCGCGACGAGGTAGCCGACGCGCCATTCGAGGCTCGCGCCGGCGACCCATAGCCGGCGGGTCGGCAGCAGCGCGAGCACGAACAGCACGAACAGGAGGGAGAGCGTCAGGTACCCCATCGCGACAATCGTACGCGCCGGGGGGACGCCGGGGCCGGCGTCGGGCCGGCGCAGTGCGGCCACGTGCGGGTCGTGGGCGGGAGACGGGCGTGGCGCGAGGCAGTGGTGTCGCGCGAAGCGTCGGGCGATCACGCGGCGCCGAATTGGAGCGAGACCTCCCTCGGGTCCTCCTATCGAACCCCGGCTGGAGCACCGCGTCGACGTGAGGGACGTCGCTCGGTTGCTGCGCCGTCATCGAGCCGGGTCTCTCGGGCGCTCTGGATAGGTGCGCGTGGGCCGCGCCGAGGGGAGTGTACCGCGGGGTCGGCACCGTCGAAGCCGGTTCGAAGAGCTGGAACCTAGGCTCGACGAGTTCCAGGTGAAGGATCGGCCTCGGCGTAGGCGGACACTCTGGCCCACGGCGGTCGCATACTCTGGGCACGCGACTTCGGCCGCAAGGTGGGTGAACACGTTCGGGAGGACGACATTCCCGTGAACACGGCCGGCCCGTTTATAAACGCGGCGTTCTTCTGCGAGAGAGTGATCGAGGACAAGGAGGGTGTGCTCTCCGCTATCCGGATCGTTGACCGGGTGCTCAACGTCGCCACCGGGCTTGACACTCCGGCTGCCATGCCGCCGATGCCCGTCGCATTGACGCTGCTGATCACGCTGAAGTCCGGCGCGGCCAAAGGCCGTAATGACGTCCGGATCACGGTGGAACGCCCTTCGGGGATCCGGTCCGACCTGGCCTCTGCTCTGTCCGTGGTGCTCGAAGGCGACGACCGTGGGGCGAATCTCGTGATGAACCTCGGCCTGACCATGACCGAGGAGGGTCTGTACTGGTTCGACGTGTTCGTCGACGAGGTCTTCGCTACACGAGTGCCGCTACGGATCTTGTATCAGCGACAGCAACCGGGAGGCCGAGAACCAGGGTCACCCGAGCCGGGAACGTCCGAGACCCTGAACCCGTAGTCGCGTATGAGCGGGGGGCGAGACCGATGAAGACGGGAATCGGGGCCAGCACGGCGAGTTCCGCGAGCAGCTCCGCATCGTCGAGATGCTGCATCGAGTGCTCCGCCAGCAAGAGCTCGACTCGCCCCCACAGCCTGTCGAGCGACTCCTCACCGATTGGCAGCGTCTCACCCAGCCGCGTCGCCAGGTCGTCGAGGTCACTTAATGATTGAGCGCCGGCCACGACAGCCCCGATCGTGTGCCGGAGCTCGGAGACGTGATCCGTGGCAATGAGGCCCATTGAGAAGGTCTCCCCTGAGGAGATACAGCGCGTCTTCGCGGATGCCGATTATGAGGGCCGTCTCCGGCGTGGCGAGCTTACCGTCGTCATCGTTGATGATAACCATCCCTCGCGAACGAAGGCCCGTGAGCCATTCTGCACGCGCAGCCAGATGATCCAATACCGCCGGCGGCGCGACGACGTCGTGTTGGTCTTGGCGCACCGGTACCTTCGCACGGACGGCACCATCGGGGCATCAGGCAAGGCCGACCCCAAGAAGGTCTACCTTGCCGACAAGATCCTGGTGGTTCGCACCTGACGCCGGTGGGACGTTACAAGGCGTGGCGCGTGCCGGGGAACACGGTCCCGAGGTGCGATATTTCGCAGGCGTCTATCTCCTATCCCACGATCCGTTTGACCGATTCGGCCGGAGCGGCGATACTGCTCGTGCGGGGTGGAGCAGCGGCAGCTCGTCGGGCTCATAACCCGAAGGTCGGCGGTTCGAATCCGTCCCCCGCAACCAAGCCGCCTATCGACTGAACGACCCTGGGACCCGCCTCCCGGGGTCGTTCGCTGTTGTCCGACGTGGCGCCGGCCGATGACTCCGCCGGCTCTGTCGCCGCGCGCGTTGACGCGCCGGGGCCCGCTCGGGCTACTCGGTCCGGAACGTCAGGAGTGCCGCGGCCACGAGCGCCACGGCCCACGCGGCCAGACCGGCGGCCTGCAGCGGGTCGATGACGTCGCCGCGCTCGAGCGTCCCGCGCAGGAGTCCGGCGAGCTGGGCCGGGGGAAGCAGCGAGGCGGGCACGGCGATCGCCGCCGGCAGGTGGTCGAGCGGGATCACGATCCCGCCGAGCAGCAGGAACACGAGGTAGAGGCCGTTCGCGACCGCGAGGACGGCCTCGGCGCGAAGGGCGCCCGCGAGGAGCAGGCCCATCGCGGCGAAGGCGATCGAGCCGAGCAGCAGCCACGGCACCGCCGCCAGGATCCCGCCGACGATCCCGCCCTGCGGGTTCCAGCCGAGCAGCGCCGCCACGAGCGCGATCAGCACGACCTGCACGACCTCGGTCACGACGACGGCCAGCGTCTTGGCGCCGAGCAGCGCCGGCCGGGGGAGGGGCGATCCGCCGAGGCGCTTCAGCACGCCGTACGAGCGTTCGAACGCAGTCGCGATGCCGAGCGACACGAGCCCGGTCGACACGATCGCGAGCGCGAGGATGCCGGGAGCGACCTGGTCGACCTGGCGGCCACCGAACCCGGATGGGGGCAGCAGCGGCACCACCGAGAAGAACACGAGCAGCAGCAGCGGGATCGCGAGCGTGACCAGCAGGTTCTCGCCGCGCCGGACCGTGAGCAGCAGCTCGACGCGTGCCTGGGCGAGGAACGCGCGCCACGCGAGGGCCGGCGTCATCTGTCGCCTCCCGTGGCGAGATCCGGCTCGTCGTGTTCGCCCGTGAGTCGCAGGAAGACGTCCTCGAGGCTGCCCTGCCCGACGCGGATCGCGAGCGGCTCGACGCCGATCGCCAGCAGCCACGTGCTGAGCTCCACGAGCAGCTCGCCCGCGGCCGCAGTCCGCAGGACGTAGACACCCGGGCGATCGATCCGGACGGCCTCCACCGACGCAAGACGACCGAGCTGGGCGAGCCGGTCGGAATCGAGCGGGCCGGGGAGTTCGAGCCGCACCTCCCGGACCTCGCCCGACGCCGACGCGCCGGCCACAGGGGACGCGCCCGTGGCCGTGGCCGCCGCCGTGCCCGCCACGCCCAGGCCGCGCCGCAGCTCCGCCGGCGTGCCGAGCGCCACGAGCCGGCCACGGTCGATGATCGCGACCCGGTCGGCGAGCGCCTCGGCCTCGTCGAGGAAGTGCGTGGTCATGAGGATCGTCGTGCCGCCTTCGCGCAGCTCTCGAAGGACGTCCCACGTCTCGCGGCGCGCCTGCGCGTCCATCGCCGCCGTCGGCTCGTCGAGGATCGCCAGACGTGGCCGGCCGACGATCGCGAGCGCCAGGCTCAGCCGCTGTCGTTCGCCCCCCGACAGGTCGCGGTAGCGGGTCCGTGCCGCGCGCGACAGTCCGACGCTGGCGAGCAGCGCGACGGGGTCCATCGGATCGGGGTAGAAGGCGGCGAACAGGTCGAGCGCCTCGACGGGCCGGAGCTGCGAGTACAGGCCGCCCGACTGCAGCATCAGCCCCATCTGCGGCCGCACCGCGCCGGGCTGGCGCCGCGGGTCCTGGCCGAACACGCGCACCGCCCCCGCGTCCGGGGCCCGGTAGCCCTCGACGATCTCCACCGTCGTCGTCTTGCCGGCCCCGTTCGGCCCGAGCAGCGCGAGCAGCTCGCCTCCGCGCACCGTCAGGTCCAGGTCGTCGAGCACGATGCGCCCGTCGTACTGCTTCGACAGCCGCTCGATGACGATGGCGTCGGTCATGCCGTGATCTGCCGGAGGTAGTCGGCGAGCGCGTCGGCGGGCGGAGGACCGTAGCTCGCCGCGATGACGACGCCGGCCCGGTTCACGAAGAAGGTCGTGGGAATGGCCGTCACGCGGTACGAGTCCGCGACGCGTCCGCCGGGATCGACGAGGGCCGGCCAGCCCGCGTCCTCCCTGGCCATGAACTCGCGCGCGTTGCCTGGCGTGTCCTTGTAAACGACGCCCAGCACCTCGAGACCCCGCGACGCGTACTGCATCCGTGCGGCACGGTACATCGGGAACTCCTGCTGACACGGGATGCACCACGATGCCCAGAAGTTGATGATGAGCGGCCGGCCGGCGTAGTCCGCGAGGGAGACGGAGCGACCCGACAGATCGGTCAGCCGGAACGCCGGGGCATGCTGCCCGTCGAGGCCGCCGCCGAGCACGACCGGGCTCGCTCCCGCCCCGCCACCCGCGATCGCGCCGCAGCCCGCGACCAGCAGCGCGACGAAGACGGTCGCGACGAGCTGACCCCCGGCGCCGCGGATCCCGCCGTGGCGAGCCAGCCTGTCGTTGCGCGGGTCGAACCTGGCGGCGCGCGCGTGCGCGAACCCATCGCGCCGGGCGCGCGGAAGATCGAGCGTGTTGTCCCTCGAGTGCGTGACCGTGGACGAGCGCGGTCGGCGAGCGAACTCCCAACATCGTACCCGCGCGCGGCGGTGAGGCACGCCGCGAGGCCCGGAACGCCTCTGAACGGGAGTGGAGGGATCGCGACCGCGACGGGAACGGCGCGTGCGGCGGCAGCAGCCGCAGCGGGTCGGCTACTTCAGGATGTACAGCGTCGAGAACAGCCCGATCCAGACCACGTCGACGAAGTGCCAGTAGAGGCTGATCGCCTGGACGGCGGTGTGATGGCGGGCCGAGAACTGACCGCGGGTCGCGCGGTACAGGACGACGCTCATTGTCACGACGCCGGCCAGCACGTGGAGGCCGTGGAAGCCGGTCATCGTGTCGAACAGCGTGCCGTAGACGCCCGTGCTGATGCCGAACTTGAGCGAGTGGTAGTCGTACAGCTGGCCGAGCAGGAAGAGGACGCCGAGGACCAGCGTGACGCCCATCGCCCGGATCATTCCCGTCCGGTCGCCCTTCTGGATCCTCGTCAGCGCGTACTGCATCGTGAACGAGCTCGAGACCAGGATCACGGTGAGGACTGCCGCCGTGGCGATGTCGATCTCGAAGCCGGGCGGCGGCCACACGCTGTGCTCCGCCCGGATGCTGAAGTAGGCCGCGAACAGGCCGGCGAAGAACATGACCTCGCTGGCGATGAACAGCAGGACGCCCATGAGCGCCGTGTCGATGCCCTGGTGGGGCTGGTCGTGGAGCGGCGCGAGCGTTCCGGTGCGACCTGCCATCGGCTGGTTCCTCTCGTGGCGGTGTCGGGTCGGCTGGCTGTTCGGAGGGCTTCGCGAGCCGGCCCTCGAAGGGCCGGATGGGACGCGGGTGAGCCGTCAGGGAGGGACGGCCGTACCGGACGCGACGGCAGCCGCACCGGCGCCCCGCATCATAGTCCAAATGGCCCGGAAAGAGGGCCGAATGGCCCCTCCTGGGTTCCTGCCGA
Source organism: Chloroflexota bacterium (assembly GCA_021789355.1). The sequence continues at coordinate 26,879 of JAJYJR010000011.1, forward strand.
GGGTGCCGGTGATCAGAGCGCGATCGGCACGAGGACGTCGAGCGCGATCAGCGCGAACAGCAGCGACAGGTACGTGATCGAGAAGCGGTACAGCCTGACCGCGCCCGTTCCGGTTCCGTCGCGCCACAGCTGCCACGAGCGCCGGAGGAACAGCGCGCCGAGCAGCACTGCGCCGGCGGTGTAGACGAGGCCC